>JADFLD010000268.1 GCA_022564535.1 Gemmatimonadota bacterium | reverse complement strand
GGCTTGACGCCCTGGATGGAGGGAGCAAGAGGGCTTGGTCTCAAATCGCCAGAGGAGCTTGACGAACTGAAGGATCTGCTGGCTCAGTTTCCTGCCGGGTTGAATACTGCGGCCAGGACTGAGTATCTTCGTGCGATGGGCGCGGGTCGGGAGCCGGAACAGCCGGTTCGGCCCGAGTTCGACGCCAGGGCCGAGTTCGACAAGTTCAAGGGCGAGTTCGTCGACGTCATCGAATGGACCGACGATAGCTCCAACACACTCGTCTATCGCTTCCCCCGTCATAACAACGAGATCAAGAACGGTGCCGAGCTGACGGTCCGGGAAGGTCAAAACGCGGTTTTCATCGATGAGGGGAGACTCGCCGACATCTTCGGTCCGGGCATGTACACGCTCGAAACCGAGAACCTGCCGATTCTGTCGACGCTGAAGGGGTGGAAACACGGCTTCCAGAGCCCCTTCAAGGCCGAGGTCTATTTCGTGAACATGCGCCAGTTCACGGATCAGAAGTGGGGCACCAAGAACCCGATAACCATGCGTGACCCCGAGTTCGGCCCGGTGCGGGTGCGTGCCTTCGGGACGTACGCCCTGCAAGTGGCCGATCCCGGAAAGTTCATCAGGGAGATCGTGGGCACCGACGGGCACTTCACGACCGAGGAAGTGACGGACCAACTGCGTAACATTCTGGTCTCGCGCTTCTCGGACGCGATGGCTTCGTCGGGAATCGCCATTCTCGACATGGCGGCCAACTACGACGAACTGGGTGCGAAGCTCAGCGAAAGCGTAAAGGACGACATGGAGGGGTATGGGATTAAGCTGAGGACCCTCCTGGTCGAGAACATCTCGCTGCCGCCGGCCGTGGAAGAGGCGCTCGACAAACGCACCAGCATGGGGGTGCTCGGCGACCTGTCGAAGTACACACAGTATCAGACGGCCGAGGCGATCGGTGACGCGGCCAAGAACCCCGGTTCCGGTGGAATGGCCGCGGCCGGGTTAGGCGCCGGCATGGGGTTCGCCCTGGCGAACCAGATGGGACAGGCTATGAACCCACCGCCCCCCCCGGCGCGGGCCAGCACCGGCCCCCCTCCCATCCCCCAAGGGCCGCAGTTCTTCGCAGCGATCGACGGGAAGCAGGTGGGTCCGTTCGACAAAACAGCGCTCAAGGCCCAAATCGAGGCGGGAAGCGTGACGCGTGAGACGCTAGTGTGGAGCGAGGGGATGGCGGAGTGGACCGCGGCCGGACAGGTCGACACGGTCTCGAAGCTCTTCGGAGCGGTGCCGCCGCCCCTTCCGCCTTCCTGACGCACGGCGTCCGCGGGCCACCACCGTGCATGAGGGCGAAGAAGAGGACGGCGGTCCGATGACCGGGGTTCGCCAGTTTCCCTGCGTGAAGTGTGGAGCTAAGGTCGAGTTCGCTCCCGGCAAAGACGCCTTGCAGTGCCCCTATTGCGGGCACGAGACGCACATTCCCGTGTCCACCGACGGCGTCGAGGAGCACGAGTACCTGGCGGCTGCCGCCGCCGATATCGGCGAGGGCGCAGAGACCGAAGAGGTGATGTCGGTCCAGTGTCGGTCGTGCGCCGCGCTCGTCGAGCCATCGCCCTCGCACACGGCATTCCCCTGCCCCTATTGCGGATCGAGCATCGTCGCGACGGAGAAGTCGCAAAGGCTCATCAAGCCGCAGGCGCTGCTCCCGTTCCGCATCGAGCGCGACAAGGCCACGGGACTCTTCCGCACCTGGATCAAGAAGCTGTGGTTCGCGCCGGACGCACTCAAGAAACTCGCCCGGCTCGACGGTCGCTTGCAGGGTCTCTACGCCCCCTATTGGACGTATGATGCCGACACCGTCAGTCGGTACACCGGACAACGTGGGGACAACTACACCGTCACCAGGACGCGAACCGTGCAAAGAGACGGCAAGAGCGTCACCGAGACGTATCAGGCTACCGAGATCCGATGGCGCTCAGCACGCGGCACGGTGTCCCGCGACTTCGACGACATGCTGGTCGTCGGCTCGGAGTCACTCCCTCGTGAGCTCGCCGAGGCCCTCGAGCCTTGGGATCTCGGCAACCTCGTCACCTACGCCGACGAGTACCTCTCGGGGTTCACGGCCGAGCGTTATCAGATCGACGTGCGCGCCGGATGGGTGCGCGGCCAGGAACGCATGGACACCGTCATTCGCCAGGATGTCAGGCGCGACATCGGGGGCGATCATCAGCGCATCCGTACGCTCGAGACGCGGCATAGCAGCATCACGTTCAAGCACGTCTTGCTCCCCATGTGGATCTGCTCCTACCGCTACAGGGAGAAGATCTACCGCTTCCTCGTGAACGCACGCACGGGTGAAGTGCAGGGACAGCGTCCATGGAGCTGGGTGAAGATCACGCTCACGGCGCTCTCCGTGGCCGCGGTCGTGTTCATGCTCTATACGTACTTCAATCAGTAAGGCCGTCCACCCTACCGAATCTCCACACCTCGCCGGTCGAGCACGGTCGGCTCCCCGAGGCCAAGCGTCCGCAGGCGTGACAGCTGTGTCGCCGCATCTCCCACGACGAGCCAGATCATGCGCTCGGGATCGAGGTAACGCGCCGCGAGATCCTTGATGTCCTCGATCGTCATGTCCCGCACGATTTGCTCGCGTTCCAGAACGTAGTCGGCGGGAAACCCGTACGCGCTCATGTCCGAGAGCAGGCCGAGCTTCGCACCCGCGGTCTCGAACGCCCGCGCGTTCGCTCGAAGCAGGAAGCTCTTCGTGGCCTCGAGGTCGCTTTCGTCGAATTCGGGGCCGTGGGCCTCGACGATGCCCTTCACCAGGTCGAGCGCTTCATACGTCACGTTCGATCGGACGGACGACGAGATCTGGAACGGTCCTGGCACGTCGGTCCCGGCAAACCCCGAGCGGATGCCATACGTGTACCCCCGTTGCTCGCGAAGCACCTGGGTCAGGTCGGACGCGAAGCCTCCTCCACCGAGCCGGAAGTTCATGATGGAGGCCGAGTAGTACTCGGGATCGGACTCGGCCAGCGCCAGATAGCCGATGCGCAGCACCGACTGACTCGCGTTGGGTATATCCACGAAGTAGAGACCGGCTCGCGACTCGTCCCACGCCACCGGATCTGGAAGGGACGGAGCCTCGGTTCTCCATCCGGTGGCGATGCCCTCCAAGGAGGCGAGGACCTCCTCCCGGCTCACAGCACCCGTCACGTGAAAAGCCGCAAGCGATGGGCTGAGCGCCGAGGCGTGGTAAGCACGCAGGTCGTCGAGCGTGATCTTCTCGATGGTGTCGACGCTCCCGAGGCGGTTGGCCGCCAGGATGTGATCGCCGTACAGGAGTCGCTGAAAGACGTCGCCGGCAACCGCGACGGGGCTCGCACCCCGCTGCCGAAGCGCGTTGACGATACGCTGCTGGGAGAGGTCGAACTGGTCGGCGTCGAAGCGCGGTTCGAGGAGGATCTCCTGGACAATGGCCATCGTCTCGGAATAGTTGCGCGCCAACGTGCTCCCCCGGATGGAGAAGGACTGGGAACCCGCGACCACAGCGATGGAGGCCCCGAGCATGTCGATCGCCTTTTCGAGCTCCTGCGGCGTCTTGGTCGCCGTTCCCGCCGTCATGCTCTGAGCGAGGAGATTCGCGACACCAACCCGTTCCGCACGGTCGAAGAGTTGTCCACCCTTCATACGCAGCTCGAACCACACCAGAGGGACCTCACGATCCTCGATACCGAGAACCTCGACGCCGTTCGACAGCTCGGCCCGCCAAACGTCCGGAGCCTTGAGCACGGGAGCTTCGCCATACGGCGGCTCGACGGACCGATCGATGGCGGTGGCCGTCCGCGCCTGTCCCCTCGCGATCTC
>JADFLD010000267.1 GCA_022564535.1 Gemmatimonadota bacterium | reverse complement strand
GTAAACGCGATCGCCCAACGCGTCGATTCTCTCGTGGGCAAAGGCCTGCCGTGGAGCGTCCTTGGTGAGTTTCTGCTCCTATCCCTACCTCATACGATCGCGCTATCCCTCCCCATGTCTGTTTTGGTCGCGGTCTTGTATGCGTTCAGCGAGATGGCGGCGTCCAACGAGATCACGGCGATGGCCGCCGTAGGGATTCGCCCTGCTCGCATCATGACCCCAGTGATCGGGCTGGGCATCATCGCTACGTTGGTGATGCTCTTCTTCAATGATACGGTGTTGCCCGAGTCCAATCACGCACTAAAGAACCTCCTGCTCGACATCGGTCGCAAGAGTCCGACCCTCGAGCTTCGCGAGCAGGTCGTCAACGAACTGAAGATCGGCATGGGAATCGACCGCTATTTTCTGACCGCCGACCAGATCGATCACGAAACGAACGAGATGGTCAACATCACGATCTTCGACGCCAACGGTCCGGCGCAGCAGCGAACCACCTACGCGGCCACCGGTGAAATGGCGTTCAACGATGCGCGGACGGACCTCTACCTCACGCTGCACGACGGCTTCGTGCACATCATCAACAAGGAGAGTCTCGGGAGCTTCCAGCGGCTGTACTTCGACCATCAAATCATTCAGCTCCGCGACGTGGGAAATGAGCTCGACCGGCGCCTCGGCGGAACGGACCGCTCGGATCGGGAAATGGGCTTCGCGCTCCTCGCGGAGAACGCCGCGGAACGGGAGGTCCGGCTCGACTCCGTCTACGCGGAAAGTCGGGAGAAGTCGCTCGAGGTACTCCGAGCCGCCCTGAACCGCCCGAACGAGGCGGACACCGCGTGGAGCGGCCAAGCCCGACGTAGAGATGTGACCGGCATCCGGGCCACGGCGTCCTACATCTCGCGAGACGGCCTGACCCAGCAGATGGTGGCGGGAGCACGCGCACGGGCGGCGAGGGGCGCGGCGCTTCAGCAGGCGATCAATCGTTTCAAGGTCGAAATCCACAAGAAGTGGGCGATCGCGTTCGCGTGTCTCGTGTTCGCGCTCATCGGCCCGCCGCTCGCCCTGCGCTTTCCACAGGCCGGCGTCGGATTCGTCGTGTCCGCGTCCGCAATGATCTTCTTCGTGTACTGGATCGGCCTGCTGGCAGGCGAGACCATGGCCGACCGCCGCGTGGCAGATCCCGCGGTCACGATGTGGCTTGGCAATGTGATCTTCTTCCTCGTCGGCCTAGGGCTCGTGAGCCGCATGGGACAGTCGACCGGCACCCCGAGGGGAAGCGGGCTGGGGGATAGGATCGTAGAATTCTTCGGGCGCGAGAGTGGGACGAGCGCATGATGAGAATCCTGGACCGACTGATCCTGTCCACCTTCCTCAAGCTCTTCGTAATGGTGCTCGCGGCGTGCCCCCCGCTCTTCGTAATCGGGGACATCGCCGAGCACCTCGATGACTACATCGATCGTGGACTCACTTTGGGGGAGGTCGCGCGCTCCTACTTATATCAGCTCCCACTCTTCATCGAGTGGTCGTTTCCGATCGCGGCACTCCTCGCTGCCGTCTTCACCGTCCACTCGATGACGACCCACCGCGAAATCGTGGCAGCAAAGGCGGGAGGCATCTCCTTTCACCGCCTGGTCGCCCCTGTGATTCTGGCCGGCGTAGGACTCACGGTGATCGCGCTCGGCTTGTCCGAGATCGTGCCCCTGGGCAACCGGGTCGCCGCCCAGATTCGACGGGCAGAAGCCCCGGGCCGCTCGTGGCGCTCGGAATTCGTGTATCGATCGGAGGGCGAGCTCACCTGGCAGGTGAAGCGTCTTACCGCTTCGGACGGCCGCATGACGGGTATCGTGATCGAGCGCCCTCCTACCGGCGATCGTGCGGGAATACACGTCATGGCCGAAGGAGCGAGATACTCCGATGAACTGGGGTGGACGCTCTCCCAGGGGTTCTTCCGTGACCTACTCGCCGACAGCACCGATCGGACGATCAGCTTCGACCGAATGCGCATGGCGGAGATTACGGAGAGCCCGGAGGCATTGCTCCAGGCTCCGCGTGAGCCAAACGAGATGACGTACGCCGAAACCACCCGCATGATACATCTCATCGAACGCACCGGAGGGGACGCCAAGAACCTCCGCGTCAGGCGAGCGCAGAAGATTTCGATTCCCGTCGCAACGCTGGTCATCGTCCTCTTCGGCGTCCCGCTCGCGACGAGCAGCAAACGGGGCGGAGCCGCGTACGGCATCGGGCTGTCGCTTGGGACCGTCCTCGTCTACATGATGTTGTTGCGGGTCACGGGGGCGCTGGGCAGTGCGGGGGCCCTGACTCCGATCGTGGCAGCGTGGCTGCCGAACGGAGTCTTCGCCACAGCCGCGCTGTTCTTCTTGGCTCGCGTTCGAACCTAGCAGCCCGACAAAGACCCGAGAAAACGGACACTCAGCCGTCCGTCGCATACTTCCTCAACGGGTCCCCGCAGAACCACATCCAATTCCTGAGTGACATGGACGGTGAGGTCGCCACCGGGCATCTCCACCAACACGTCGCCCGGCTGAATCCTTTCTGACGACACGAGCGCGACGGCGACGGCGCACGCACTGGTTCCCGACGCGGAGGTCCGGCCCACGCCTCGCTCCCAAATGAGTGCCTGACACGCGCGCGGCCCCACCGCACGGGCGAGCTGCATGTTCGCTCCGTAACGCAGCGCCGGGTGCGCGGTGACGAAGGGCCCCAGCTCCGCCACGCGCTCTTCAGAAAACTCCCGCGACGACTCCGCAGCCAGGACCACGACATGCGGGTTCCCGACCGATACCAGGACGATGTCGAGCGCCTCGCCCCCGGGGCCCGGCAGGCGACCGGCTCCGTCCAACGCAGACCGATCGAGGGCGACGGCCGCCGGGCCCGTTCGCGCTCGCCCCATGTCGACCGAGACATCGTGCGTGGGACCGGAGCGCCCGTGGAGCGTGATGCGGACGCTCTCACCCGCGACGCCGACGCCGAACGTTCGGAGCCCTTCGACTCGGCGAGCGAGATACGAGCCGAAGATGCGCAACCCGTTTCCGCTCCGCTCGAACTCGCCGCCATCTGGGTTGAACATCCGCAGCCGGATCTCTCGGTCCGGATCGCGGTCGGTCGAGACCACTCCTCCCCGTTCCGCGACCTCGCGACCATCGGCGAGATGGGCCACGATCCCGTCCGCTCCGACCCCGCGATGCCGGTCGCACACGCGTCGAACGTTCTCGGGTGTGGCGAGCCATCCCTCCCCCTCCTCGAATACGAGGTAATCGTTGCCGAGGCCATGTCCCTTGTAGAATTCGGGAGACAGCTGCGGGCGGGAACGCCACCGGGTCATTTCGGCCTGGATGGCCAAGGGGTGCGGGTGAGCAACAAACCTCCCAGGCTCGAGGTGGAACGGGATGGTCCCAACCGAAGCGCCAGCGTGCGAAGTGTGCGACAGAAACTCGAAATCTACTCGCACCTCGCGAAGGAAACACCTCCCCGGCTCACTACATCACGCCCGGGAGTGGTGTCCGCCGCGCCCTTGTTCTGATCAGGGCGGTCGCACGCGGCAGGAGCCCTTCTCTTTCGGCCGTGCGGTCGCCCGCTCGACCATGGCAGCGCCCCGTGTTCGGGAGCAAGGTCCGCGATGGCGATCCCGACTCAGCGGCTCCCCCGATACCGACACCGCCCGCTGCGTGCACCCGTGTACGTCATGTACCACGCGGCGTGTGCCCGAGGTCGCAGCCACATCACGGCGCGGCCGTCGATGCTATGCGTCTCCAGATCGCCGGTCGCGCGCGCCTTGCTGGCATCAAAAAGGGGGGGTGCTAGCTTGGTCCGGCTGCTCTGATTACAGGGACATCACC
>JADFLD010000266.1 GCA_022564535.1 Gemmatimonadota bacterium | reverse complement strand
GAACGGGGTCAGCGCCTCGGCCAGGGCGTGATAGACGACCCACCCGATGACGTTCGTGTAGTACGCCACCGCCGTAAATACGATGAGGGCGAGGAACCACCCGACGTACTTCCCCCCCGGGACTCCTATTCTCTCGAACGCACCGAGCGGGCCGAGGCGTGTATGCCGCCCGAGAGCCCATTCGCCCATCAGCGCCGGCACCGCCACGAGCGCTGCGATCACCAGGTACAGAAGGATGAACGCCGCTCCGCCGAACCGGCCCACCAGGTACGGGAAGCGCCAGACGTTTCCGAGACCGACCGCGAGCCCGATCATCGTGGTCAGGAGGCCGAGGCGCGAGCTGAAGGTTTCGCGGGTGCTCATAGGCTGAAGCCCGTCACGTGCCACTGCCCATGGCTGCCGCGAGCGCATCAAGCGCCCGATCCACCTCGTCGGTCGTGTTGTAGAAATGCGGAGCCAGTCGTATCGCCGGGCCCCGGGCCGATGCGAGGATGTTCTCTTCGCGGAGCCGGGCCTCGACGGCGTGGCTGTCGGCGCATGCGATCGCCGTCGTGGGGGCTCGACGTGCCGGATCCGTTGGGCCGAGCACCGTGAGGCCTCGCTCGAGCGCTCCCTCCACGCAGCGTTGCCCCAGATGCGACGTCCACGCACCGATCGCTTCGAGTCCGATCTCCCTTAGCCATGCCATGCCTGCCCGGACCACGTACGCCTCAATGATCGGGGGTGTGCCCGTATCGAAGCGTCGGGCGCCCTCGCCCCAGTCGAGCCGTGTCGCGTCGAAGGCGTAGGGGTCCTTTCGGCCGAACCACCCCGTGATCGCAGGCTCGAGTTTCTCGCTCAGTCCAGGTCGCACCCAGAGGAACGCGATGCCCGGCATGCCCATGAGGAACTTCAGGTTGCCCGAAGCTACGAAGTCCGCGCCCGACGAAGGAGCGTCGAACACCTCGCTCCCGAGAGTCTGATAGGCGTCGACGTACAGAAGCGCGCCCTTGGCGTGCGCGATCTCGGCAATCGCCGAGATGTCCTGCTTGAACCCGGTCTGGTAGTATCCTCGGCAGGCCGAAACCACAGCCGTCCGCTCGTCGACGAGAGCGTCGTAGTCCTCGAGCTCGATCATGCCGTCGCGTACCGGGACCCAGTCGACCTCCGCGCCGAACCTCTCCTGGGCGAGCCAGACGTGCCCGACCGTGGGAAACTCGCCCCCACTCGCGACCACCCGGTTCCGCTTGCCGGTGAAGTCGAGTCCGCTGGCCACGCTGGCCGTCGCCTGTGATACCGACGTGGCCACGCCGACGTCCTGGGCCTCACCGCCGATCAGAGCCGCGAACTCGGCGCGCGCCGCCTCGGTCTCGCCGATCCAGGCATCCCAGTCCATGCCGGCTTCGTTCCAAGATGCCAGATAGGTCTCCGCAGCGATTCTCGTCCGGTCACACTGGGGCGCCTGCGAGCAGTTGTTCATCGGGATGTGCGTGCGGAGGATCGGGATTTGTCGCCGGACCGCGTCCAGATCGTAGGTGGGATGCGTCATGCGGCGGAGGATACGGGTGGCGCGATGGCTGGGCGAGGGCCGTGAGCCCCCAAGAGGGACAGTTGACGACGAATCATGTAATACGTATACTCGCAAAATAGACACGTATACGTATCTACATGAAATCTAAACTGACGATTACCGTTGACGCTGACGTGCTACCACGCGCAAAGCGGTACGCTCGCTCGCAGGGTGTTTCTCTGTCATCGCTCATCGAAGTGGCGCTTCGAGAGATGGCGGCCCATGAGTCGCCTTCTTTCGTCGATCGCTGGCGCGGCGCGTTCGAGCCGGCCAAGCGAGCGGACCCGCGATACGATGCACTGGCCAAGAAATACTTGTGATCCTTCTCGACACGGATGTGCTCATCGACGTGGCGCTCGATCGGACACCGCACGCCGGGCCGGCTGGAGAGCTCTTGCGTCACCTGGAGACCGCGCCCCGGATGGCGTTCGTCGCGTGGCACTCGCTGGCCAACTTCTACTATCTAGTGCGGCCGGCGAGGGGCGACAGCGACGCGCGCGGGTTCCTGACCGAGCTGACCCGGTTCGTCCTGGTGGCACCTACGGACACCGAGGCGTTTCAGCACGCCGCGGCGCTCCCCATGAAGGACTTCGAGGACGCCATGCAGGTAGCCGCGGCTCGGTCGTGCGGGGCCGACGTGATCGTCACGCGCAATCTCAAGGACTACCAGCACGCCCCCCTGTCAGCCCTGACACCCAAGCAGGTTTTGGCTTCACTTCTCTAGCGCCATGCCCTAGCATTCAGGTGAGCGTGCGAGTGAGGATCGCCGGTGGCTTCGGCTGCCGGAGGAAAGTCCGAGCTCCGTAGGGCAGGGTGCCGGATAACGTCCGGGCGCCGCAAGGCGACGGAAAGTGCCACAGAGACTAGACCGCCGATGGCCGTTCGCGGCACAGGCAAGGGTGAAAAGGTGCGGTAAGAGCGCACCGGGCTGCTGGTAACAGGAGTCGCAGGGTAAACCCCACCCGGAGCAAGGCCAAATAGGGGACGAGGAGTGACCCGCTCCGTCCGAGTCCCGGGTAGGCCGCACGAGGTCGTTGGCGACAGCGGCCCCAGATGAATGATCCTCCCCCGCGAGGGGACAGAACTCGGCTTATTCCGCGCGCTCAACTATCGGCGCCCGTCGCACACCAGCGGCGGGCGCCGACCTTTATGGTCTGGCCGTTGCCGTGACGTCGTCACGCCCTACACTCCAGTCACGGGTACCGAGGCGATCGATCGTGGCCATCGGGGTGTTCGACGTCGACTCCGAACTACTAGTCCCCGCTCAACACGTCTCGCGGATGCACCTGCGTCGCTCTTTTTGCCGGCAGGTACGCGGCGAGCGCCGAAGCACCGGCCACGACGCTCAGAACACCGATCCAGGTGATCGGATCGTTTGCGGTGATGCCGTAGAGCGAGCTCTCGATCCAGCGTGAGAGCACCCTCGCGATGACGAGGCCCACTCCGGCCCCCACCGCGGTCAGGCGCATGCGTTGGCGGAAAATCATCGTGCGGATGCCGTCCGGGTTCGCTCCGAGCGTGAGTCGGATGCCGATCTCGCGGAAGCGGCGCCGCACCTCGAAGGCCGTGAGGCCGTAGATGCCGAGGACCGCCATGAGGAGGCCGACGGCGGCGAAGCTCGACAGGAGTTGAAGATTGAAGCGAGGCTGGGCGACCGCCATGTGGAGGTTTTCCTCGAGCGATCGGATCTCAGGGATGGGCACGCCAGGTATGACCTCTTGGATCCGCGTCCGAATCCCAGCCGCGACCGTGGTTGGGTCACCCTGCACACGGGCCACGAGCGTCATGACCGCCCATGGAACGCGGCGGTGGGGGAGGTAGACGGTGGGCTGCGCAGTCTCGGCCAACCCTACGTCGCGCAGGTCCTCGACGACGCCGACTACAAGATTGCGACTGCCCCCCGGATCACCCCACACCAAGATCTGGCCGATCGGGTCCTCGCCCCCCCCGTCCTGCGTGCGAGGCTTTCGCCGATCACGATCTGACCGAGGCCCTCCCGTCCGTCGCTATCGATGAAGGTGCGACCGGCCTTCAACTCCATGCCCATCGCCTCGAAAAAGGGAATTGGCTCGCCCGCGGATGGTTGGTGGCGGCTTACATGGGATTGATCGTGCTTGTCCTCACGAGGCGGAGTTGATCTGGGGTCGCGGTTGACGTGGCAGCTGCTGGGGGCTGGAAGACGGTCCAGGCGTCGAAAACCGTCTACCAGCAAGCAGACCCTGAGACTATGTTACTCGTCGTCTTGGGGGCTGGTGAGCTTCGCGATGTGAGTTGAGTCGACTTCAACGTGCTCCCAGCCATGCATAACCCG
>JADFLD010000265.1 GCA_022564535.1 Gemmatimonadota bacterium | reverse complement strand
GTCCTGAGCCGGTGCGTTCGCTCCGGAGGAGCGGTACCGACAGGTGCTGTGTAAAGTCTGCGCACAGCGTCTCGACCGCCGCATAACGAGCCGCCGCACCGTGGAGTATGTCGAGCCCGCGATCCTGCGCAGCAACGTCACCGGGCGTGGCGCCGATGGAGAGCGCCAGGCCGACCGCCACGAAGCCGCACTTGGTGTGAGAGACCATCGCGACTACCCCGCCCCGCAAATCGCGTCGAGCTCTTCCATCATCACCAGCACCTCTCGTCCCTTCGCCCCTTCCGACGGCCCGAGTACCCCAGCGTCGTAGAGCTGGTCCACGATGCGGGCCGCCCGCCCGTACCCGATGCTCAGCCTCCGCTGAAGCAACGACGTCGATCCGCCTCCGTTCTGGATGCACACCTCCGCCGAGGCCCGGAAGAGCTCGTCCCAGTCGCCCGCGATCTCCTCGACCGCCGTCTCGGCCTCTTCGAGCTCCCGTCCTCTCAGCTCCTCCAGAATATCGGTTTCGAGGGAGGCCGCGACATCGGCGGAATCCTCTTCGTCCGGGTCCTCCGAGAGCAACTCGATGTACCAGTTCATCAGCCGCTCCGTATCCTCCGTCGAGAGGTATGCACCCTGAATGCGCACAGGGTCGCTGGCCCCGGGCGGAAGGAAGAGCATGTCTCCGTTCCCCAGAAGGGCATCGGCTCCGTTCTGGTCCAGAATCGTCCGCGAGTCGGTCTTCGACGCGACCCGAAACGCGATTCGCGTCGGAAAGTTCGCCTTGATGAGGCCCGTGATAACGTTCACAGACGGTCGCTGCGTCGCGACGATCAGGTGGATGCCGATCGCGCGCGCCTTTTGCGCCAACTGCGTCAGCGGCCTCTCCACCTCGGATTGCACCGTCATCATGAGGTCCGCCAGCTCGTCGACCACGATCACGATGTACGGCAGTATTCCGTCTGAATAAATCCACCGATCCTCATCCCCTTCCGGCCCCTTCGGCTCGCTCCGCTTGAGCAACTGGCCATCTCGAACCTTCGTGTTGAACTCCTGGAGTGACCGGACGTAGTTCGCCTTCAGGAGGGCGTACCGCCGCTCCATCTCCAAGACCGCCCACTTCAGTACACCGGCGGCGTCGCGGGGGTCGGTGACGACGTTGTGCCGAAGATGCGGGAGTCGAGAATAGACCGAGAGCTCGACCATCTTCGGGTCGATCAGGAGGAGGCGGAGGGTCTCCGGCGTGTGCCGATACACGAGGCTCGTGACGATCGTATTGAGGCAAACCGACTTTCCGGAGCCCGTCGCCCCGGCGATGAGCACGTGCGGCATCTTCTCGAGCGCCGCGACATACGGCCTCCCGCTGAGGTCCTTGCCCAACGCCAGGGGGAGCTCACTCTTGGAATCGCGAAACGCCGGGCTTTCCAGAATCTCGCGGAGGTTCACGATCTCGGGCTGTGGATTGGGAATTTCGACGCCCACCGCGCCCTTGCCCGGAATCGGTGCGACGATCCGGATCGTTCTGGCCTTCATCGCCAACGCGAGGTCCGCATCGAGGGTGGCGATCCGGTTCACCTTCACGCCCGGTGCCGGAATGACCTCGAACTGTGTGACCATCGGCCCTGAGGTACGCCCGGCGAGCTCGCTCTCGACGTTGAACGTACGCAGCTTTTCAATGAGGACCTTACCCAGCTCGTCGAGCTGCCGCTCCATGTTGGCCCGGTCCTGCACCTCGGGGGCGCTGAGCAGGTGGACCGGCGGCACCTCATGCTCGATATCGGCGAGGGCGTTCGGATCTTCCATTTCGTCGTCGTCGAAGTCCGCGTCTTCGTGCTCCCCCTCGTCTTCCGCACTCAGCGCGTCGTCCCCCTCGTCGGGCCCCTCTTCGGCCGCTCCGTCCGCGATGCCGTCTTCGGGCTCAGGACCCTCGCCCACGGGCTCTACATCTTCCGGGTCATCGTGCGCGTCCGAATCGAGCCACTCCGGTTCCAGTCCCTCCACGGGGGAGCCCTCCTCGAGGAGCTGCCGCTCTTCCCGCGCGGCGACAGCCTGCGCTCGAGCCTCTGCCAGCGCCTTCCCCTTTCCGGCGAGAGCCTTCGCCGTGCGGCCGGCCACGTCGCCTCCGACCTTCACGCCCTGACCCACCGAGCGCAGCGGATTCCAGCCGAGCGTGGCTACTGAGAGAGCGACGAAGGCCACTCCGGTGACCAGGAGCGCACCAAGACCGCCTAGCAGCCCGACCAATGGCCCTCCGAGATTCACGCCCAACCACCCCGCTGCAGCGGTCGGCTCGTCCAGCGCTATCCAAACCGCGACCGGAAGGAGCAGCAACAAGCCGGCCATGAGCAGAGCAAAGCGGACCGACCGTTCCGCGGAGAGCCACCCCCCGACGCGCAATCCGCCAACGCCGACAAGAATCGGCACGAGTACAGCGGACGCACCTACCAACGCACGCAGAAGACCGCGAATCGTGCCCCCGGCCAGGCCCATCATGTTGTCCGATGGAAACCACTCCTCACCACGTTCCCCGAAAACCCCGACCGGCAGGAGGGAGAGCAGGAAGAAGAGCGCGACGGCCAACAGGCCGACCGCCATGATCTCGCGTCGCTGCTCCTGCGTCAGCATGCGGCGGGCGTCAATCCGAGGACCGGGTGATGGCCTGGTCGCTCATGACTCCGACGAGGTCGTGGCGATCGACGTCGGCGCAGATGTCGAGGTCGTCCCCGAGCCCGATTTCAATGACGGCCAAGGCCCCGGCACTCAGGCTCAAGAACCGGCGCGTCGGCTTGCGTGCAGACGCCAGGGCACGAGCCGCACGAGCCGCGTCGTTGAAGTCAGGCTCCCCCTCGTTCTCGGAAATGATTCGCTGAATCAGATGCCCCGCGCACAGCGCATCGTCGAGTGAGAACCGATCGGCTTGGCCCGCACAGATCACGACGAGGTGGTCGTCGTCCGATACCGCCCGCGCCACCGCGCTGAGGTTGGTGAACGCGCAAGGAAGCAGGCGTGCCCCCTCCTGTCCCACGATGAGGGCCTTCGTGCCATTGGTGGTGCTCATGACGAGCTTCTTGTCCTGCACCGCCTCGACCGTGAATTCGTGGGGCGAATTGCCGAGGTCGAAGCCTTCCACTTTGTGCCCCTTCCGCTCTCCGCACAGCAGCGTGTCTTCCCGGCCCAACGAGGACGCGAGCTTCACCGCGTCCTCCGTCGAAAGGGTCGGATAGATCTCCCGGGCACCGTTCGCGAGCGCCTCGATGATCGTGGTCGTCGCGCGTACGACGTCGATCACCACGACGGTCGCGTCGCCGATCGACCCGACGTCGACCTCAGGAACGGTGAAGTAGGTATCGATCCTCATTCGGCTTCCGTGCTCTCCGCCATCATCCGGGCCACGAAGCCCGTGTCCACATCCCCACGTACGAACGCATCGTCATCGACGATTCGTCGGAGGAACGGAATCGTCGTGGGAATACCCTCGATAATGAATTGGTCGAGCACATGTCGTGCCCGAACGATCGCCTCTTCCCGTGTATTCCCGCTCACGATGAGCTTTGCGAGCAGAGAGTCATAGTACGGCGGGACGAAATATCCGGCGTAGACATGAGTGTCGAGGCGCACGCCCAGACCGCCCGGTGGATGGAACGTGGTAATCGTGCCCGCACCCGGGGCGGTTCCCACTCCGGATATCGATATCAAAGTAGACGAAGGGGACGCGAGTGGAGTCCCGAATGCGCAACCGGGGATAGAACCGGTCGCCGCGCCCCCGACGGACGCGAAAAAGAGTTCCACTAAGTATCTAGTCATCGCCTTCGCGTGCTTTGCCGCCTTCAAAATCGGGCTATTCGATAATCTGCTGTACCTGACCGGTCTAAAGTCCGAACCGGAAACGGCTGAAGTGGTAGCGACCA
>JADFLD010000264.1 GCA_022564535.1 Gemmatimonadota bacterium | reverse complement strand
TGACCTTCGCTTCGAAGCGGAGCACACCGTTGTCGGCCCCAGATATTTCGAGACCCTCGGCATTCCCGTCTTGCGTGGCCGCGCCCTCGGCGGATTCGAAAATGAACCGGAGCGCGTCGTGGTGGTCAACGAAGCTCTGGCGGGGCTGTTCTGGCCGGGCGAGGACCCGATTGGGAAGGAGCTGCAGGGGGAGCCGACCTGGCGTGTGGTCGGCCTGGTCCGGGACGTGCAAATGCGGTCACTCCGCGCAAGAGCCAACCCTGGTGTGTACTACCCGGCGTCTCAGCGATACTCGCCATGGATGGCGCTCCAGCTCTCTTCGGAGTCGGGTCGCACCTGGCCTAGGGACGTGATACAAAGAACCGTCGCCGCGATCGACCCCGAACTTCCGGTCTCGGCCGTCGTCGACATGCGGGCGGCGATGACCGATTCGATGGGCGAGACCCGCACGATCGGATATCTGGTCGGCGCCTTCGCCGTGCTCGCGCTCTTGCTGGCGGCGGTCGGACTCTATGGCTTGGTGTCGTACGGGGCCTCTCAGCGGGTTCGCGAGATCGGCATCCGTATCGCACTCGGAGCGAAACCCGAGTCACTGGTGCGGCTCATTCTCGCGCGCGGGCTAGCGATTTCCGTGCTCGGGATCGGTCTCGGCTGCGTGATCGCGTACGGACTCGGGCTCGCGCTCAGGAGCCTCCTCTTCGGCGTCGCACACACCGACGTCGTGACGCTCGGAGCGGCCTCGCTGGTTCTGATGGCCGCCGCGGGGATCGCGGCTTGGCTACCGGCACGACGGGCGAGCCGCCTCGATGCATCGATTTCCCTCAGGGACTGAGACCATGAGGGGAGTAAGGATGACGATGAAATGGCCGCGGGCCAGAGTGCACTCGGCGATCATCTTTCCGGCGCTGCTCCTTACGATGGGAATGCCCGCAGATGTGCTGGCCCAAAACCTCTCGGGCGATTGGGACGTGCGCTGGGCACAGGCGGTCCGGGTAAACCGCGACGGGACCGTCGAGATTCAAAGCTGGGGCAGCGCCGACCTCAGCCTCGTGCAAGACGGTACGCGCCTGACCGGGACGTGGACGACGCACGTGGGTGAGACCGTGACTTGGATGTTCACGGGCACGGCCCACGACGGGCGGTTCTCGCTGAAATCCACCGGACACGATTCGGACAACCCCGAGTTGGCGGTGGTGGTGGGCGTTCGGTGGGAGGGCGCGTGGGCCGATGGCCACATCGAGGGTCACGTCGCGATGCGCTTCGAAGGCATGCGCCGAGAGCCGGCCCGGCGCCCGTTCAGCGCGGAACCCATCGAGCGGGCAAGCGATCGCGAGCGCCCCTCCGAGGCCGACGATCACGCCCACTGAAGGGATAGAGGGCCCGTGCACGACAATGCCCCGAACGAGGCTCAGCCCGGCCATACCCCGGTTGCGCACAACAGACTGTCTGTATACTGTCTGTATATAGTGGCAGCGAACTCGTCCGACAGGCGCGCACCCATGACGTCCAGTCTCCAACCTCAGACCGATCGTTTCATCCCGCTCAAGGCCGTGGTTTTCGGCATCATGATGAGTCTCGCCGAACAGGATCGGCACGGGTATGCCATCCTGCACGATGTTCGCGCGCGGTCGGGCGGACGTCTGAAGCTGGAGACGGGCCCCCTCTATCGGCACCTGAAACGTCTCTTGGACGATGGGCTCGTTGAAGAGACGGACGCAGCGGAAAACGAGGAGAGCTCGGACAAACGACGCCGTTACTACGGGCTGACCCAGTTGGGTCGAGCGGTACTCGCAGCCGAGGGTCAGCGTCTCGCCCAGGCGGTCGAACACGCCCAGGCGCTGGGGGCGATACCGACGTGACCCGCCGGCTGTACCGCGTCTTATTGCGCTGCTATCCCCCGACCTTTCGGGCCCGATTCGGCCGGGACATGGAAGAGACGTTCGCCGACGACCTAGTGCACGCGAAAGAGACGGGGGCCGTAGCGGTCGCGGGCTTGTGGATGCGCTCACTCATACAGGCGCTGCTGCTGGGCGCCGAGGAGCGATTCGCGGCCGGCGTCGGCGCGACGGATGGTACTCCTGAATTTTTCGGACAGAGCAGATCATACATGAGCACATTCATTCAAGACGTTCGATTCGCGGTGCGCACGTTCACGCGCAGCCCGTCGTTCACGATCGTCGCTGTCGTCACGATGGCCCTCGGCATTGGAGCCAGCACGTCCATCTTCAGCGTGGTCAACGGCGTCCTGTTGCGGCCCCTGCCCTACCCCGATTCTGAACGACTCGTGGTCGTTGGAGTCACACTGGAAGGAACGCAGAGTTTCCCCAACGGCCCCAACTTTCCGAACGTGTTCGCCGACTGGGAGCGAGACAACACGGTCTTCGAGCAGATGGCAGCGGTGAGCGAATGGACGCTCGATCTCGTCGGCGAAGGAGATCCGCAGCGACTGAACGCCGCCGGCGTCTCCGCAGCCTTCCTGCCCCTATTGCGCGTGTCTCCCCTCTTGGGGCGCAATTTCTCGGTGGAGGAGGACCTTCCCGACGCTGGACCTGTCGCCATCGTGAGCCACCGCCTATGGACAACCCACTGGGGAGGCGATCCGGACATTCTCGGCAGGAGAATCACCCTGAATGGAAGACCCTATACGGTTGTGGGCGTGCTCCCGAGTGACTTCCGGTACCCGGAGGTACTCAACTTCGATGCCGTGGACTTGCTCTATCCGTACCAGCTCAAGATTCCCACCCAGGACCTGATCTACGCGTTCGCGCGGCTTCGCGACGGCGTGAGCCAGGCCGAGGCCGAGGACGCGCTCGACGCGCTCGCAAGCCCATCCACCCAGAGGGGGGTGCGTGCCAAGGTGATGCCCCTGGCGTCGCTCACGATTGGGGACGTCGGCCCGCGGCTTAAGCTCCTGCTCGGGGCCGTGGGACTCCTGTTGCTGATCTCCTCGGCCAACGTCGCGAACCTCCTCCTGGCGCGGGCCACCTCTCGCACCCGCGAGATCGCCGTGCGCTCCTCCCTTGGAGCCGGACGAGGGCGAATCACCCGTCAGCTGCTCACCGAAAGTCTGATCCTTTCTGCCGCCGGTGGTGCTCTCGGGGTAGCGATGGCCGCCGCCACGATTCGCGTGCTCGTCTCCGTCAACCCGGGCAATTTGCCCCGCCTCACCGAAATATCCCTCGACGGAACCGTCTTGGGCTTCACCCTCCTGATCACTCTGGTAACCGGTGTGATCTTCGGCGCGATGCCCGCAGCGCAACTCGGCGGCCTCGGCGGCGGTAGTCTCGCCAGCGGCGGAACGCATGCCTCGACGACCCGGTGGGGGAAGAGAATCCGTTCGACACTCGTGGTCGCACAGGTCGCGCTCGCGCTCGTATTGCTGATCGGGGCGAGCTTGTTGATCGAGAGTTTCGTGATACTCCAGAACGTAGACCCTGGATTCGACCCGATCGGTGTCTCCTTCGCGTCGGTCATCCTGGACGCGCGATACGAAACGAGTGAAGAGCAGTTGATCTTCTTCTCCAGCGTGCTCGCCCGGGTAGAGCAGACCGTTCCCGGAGTGGTCTCCGCAGCCGTGGTCACGGCACTCCCTATGGCAGGAGACCGCTGGCGCGCCCCGATCGCGGTCGAAGGGTACACGCCTCCGGAGGGCACCCGAGTGGGCATGGACTACTCTCAGGTGAGCGAAGACTACTTCAGTACGATTGGAACCCCGGTCGTCGCCGGCCGCGTCTTCTCAGCCGAGGACCGCACCTCGGACGGGCCTCGCAGTCTCATCGTGAACGAAGCCTTCGCGCAGCAGTTTTGGCCGGACGGGAACAGCCTGGGCCGCCGATTGAAGATCGGTCGCTCGGCGGACGGACCTGGCCCCTGGCTCACCGTGATCGGTGTCGTC
>JADFLD010000009.1 GCA_022564535.1 Gemmatimonadota bacterium | reverse complement strand
CAACTCATCGACGCCATCACCCTCTACCTCGACCGCCGCAATCTGGACCCCACTCCCTTCGTCTGGACCAAGTCCGCTGAAGAAATCATCACGAAGATCAACCGTGGGCTACAGACTTTGGCAGCACAACACTAGGGAGCCTCTGAACAAGTAGGGCGCACCGGGGCTAGCCGCCCGCCCGCGGCCACGGCGGCCCCTGATCCTCGGTAGTCACGCGGCCGAGTCCGCGGAAGAGGAACTTCTGCACCCGCTTCCCTTCGTAGGTCTCGGTCGTGTAAACGTTGCCCTGCGAGTCCACGGCGATGCTGTGCACACCGTAGAACTGTCCCGGCTGACGACCACCGCCACCGAAGGTCGTGAGCACCTCCAAGGTCTCGCGGTCGAGTATGTGCACCTTCTTGTTGGATCCGTCGGCGAGGTAGAGGAAGCGCTGCTCGGGATCGTGTGAGAAGGCGATGTCCCACACCGAGCCCGAACCGAGCGTCGCCGGAGCGACGAACGCTTCGCGGACGAACGTACCGTCGCGCAGAAAGACCTGAATGCGGTCGCTCGCCCTGTCGCAGACGTACACGAGTCCGTCGTGCGAGATCTGTGCACAGTGGACGGGGCTGCGGAACTGTCGTGCGGGTGGGTCGTCCGGGCTGTACGGAGGAATCGGCGAGTCGTCCGGTCGATTTCCGTACGCGCCCCAGTGGCGCTTCATCTCCCCCGTGCGGATGTCGAGCACGGCGACGCGCTTGTTACCGTAGCCGTCCGCGACGAACACCTCGTTCGCTTCCGGATCGATCGAGACCTCGGCGACCCTCCAGTAGTTTTCGGCATCATTGCTTCCGGTGCGCATGAACGGCTCGCCCAGCTGCAGAAGGAAGTCGCCGGTGCGCGTGAACTTCAGGATATGCGAGTCGTTCTGCCCGTTCCCTCCGATCCAGACGTTGTCCATGTGGTCGACCGTGATCCCATGATTCGACTGAGGCCAGTCGTACTCTTCGCTCGGCCCGCCCCAAGAGCCGACGAGGTTTCCGGCCGGGTCGAACTCCAAGACGGGCGGGGCGGGCACGCAGCACTCGGCGGTCGGTGGATCGGCGACGGCGTTGATCTCGGTGCGCTCGTCGAAGGTGTCCTGCCGATGGATGATCCAGACGTGATCCCGGGAGTCGACGGACACGCCGATGGTGGATCCGAGGATCCAGTGGTTGGGGAGCGGCTTCGGCCAGAAGGGGTCGACTTCGAAGATCGGCGCCTCGACGCCCCCGTCCGCCGTCTCCGCGACGTCGTCCAGACACGCCGAAGCGAGTCCGAGAACGCTGATCAGAGCGAGCCCTGCGACTACAGTAGAGACCGTGTGGATCCCTTTCATGGCTTGCTGTCGCCTTCCCCAGCGACACCCTTCAGCTGTACGACGATCACTTCGACCGGCCCCGAACCCCTGTTCACGTCACCGTGAAGCTCACCGGGAGGATCGGCGTCGAGCCAATAGGCGCCACCGGTCTCCCATGTCAGGCTGTGCTCCTCCCCCGCCTCGTTCACAATCGTCAGCGTGCCGCCCTTCAGCGCGATGATCACCCGCGGATTGTCGTGGCGATGCATGCTCAGGGGCTGGTCCGGCATGATCACGCTCTTCCAGACCTCGACGTACTCATTCTCGAACTGGGGAATGCGGCGCGTGATCTCCACCTCCGCAGCTTGCTCCTCGGCAGCCTCAGCGCAGGCACCGACCGTCAAGGCCAGAGCGGCCACGCCGACGACGATTGCTCTCATCTCGAATCTCCCATCTCGGATGGCGGGCTCGCCGGAAAGTCCGTCGAGTCGTTCGAGATATGTTGCGCTGTGAAGGCCGGGATGGCCAATCGGCCGCGCGTCGCCCGTGCTGTGTAGCCGAAGTCTGATGGCGATCGATGCGCCCTTCAGTCACTGACTGCGATGTCCCGGCTGGACGCTCATCCCCGCGATCGTCCCTCGCGAGATGTGCAACGTGCCCGTTACCGCGCGGTGAAGACGCCGTTACCGGTTTGGGCTTCCTAGGCTCCGAGGCTGCTCTTGCTTTACCCTCGCGATCCGAGGAAGCACCGAAGACGCTTAGAACGCGCTTTGCGGGCCTCGTAGGGTGTGCTGTAAGCCATCTGCTCGCGGATTCGTGACCTGTGTCGCATTTTGATCCGCATGAGCGATTCCGACGCCGTCACCCGCCTGAACTCAGTTCTAGAAGGACGCCATCTCCGCGCCTTTCATTCGGAGCGAGGAGCTCGGTCGCGACGCCTGTTCCTGATCGTCGCATACCTTGGACTCGGGTCCTGCGGCGGCGACGACGGAACGGGTCCAGAAGAGCCAGTGGTCGCATCTGTTGCCATCACGCCAGCGAACGTCTCGTTGGTGTTCGTGGGAGAGGAGCTACAGTTGTCTGCCGAAGCGAGAGATGGGGCCGACGCGATCGTCGGTGGCACGGTGTTCGCCTGGACTTCCTCGAACACGAGTGTCGCAACAGTTGGCCCGTCCGGGCTCGTTGGGGCGGTCGCCAACGGAGAAGCCACGATCAGCGCCAGGGCGGGCGGGGTCACGGGCACCGCCGAGGTCACCGTGGCGCAGGTGCCGGTCGAAGTCGTCGTGTCTCCGCGGCTCGCGGTCTTGGGGAGGGATGGGACGCTCACGATTGTAGCAGTCGTGCGTGACGCCGGTGAAACCGAAATCATCGATCCGCCGCTACTCCTGATTAGCCGGTCACCAGACGTTGCCTCCGTGGACGGAACAACGATCACCGGCATCGCCGACGGGGCCACGGATGTAGTCGTCCAATCCGGCGATGTCACCGACTCTATTCGAGTCATCGTCGCTGGGGACGACGGAATCGTGGTCGATGGAAGGTCAAACATCTTCGGCGCCGGTAGCAGCGTACTGCCGCCGATGAACGGATCCCCCGGCATCCTCCCGCCGGGCGTCTCATTCCTTGCACAAGATGGGCAGGTACTGACGTTCTCGACCGTAGCTGGCGCCGTGGGCTGCTGCGGGAGCGGTGGAGGCACCAACGGACCTGACGGGTCGGTTCGCTCGACGAACATCGAATCACTGGGAGGAATCTCCGGAATCAGACACGACGGTCGCGCGATGTTCCTGGTCGGAGTCTTCCTGTCGGACGCAGCACCTGGCTCGTCCGCCCCAACGATCTTGAATTTCTCAAACGCCGACGATTTCACGTCCATCTCGCCAGAGTTGGGCCAAACCTTCTACATCGGCGACGCACTCACCGGCATGGGTTCAGGGTCGATCCAAGAGTTCGTTGTCCCTGACGCTGCGAGTCGCCTGTATCTGGGTTTCGCGGACGCGATCGGCTTCAGCGGGACAGCCGGCTATTATGACGACAACATCGGGGAACTGATCGCGAAGTTCACGATTGAGCAGCGTTAGGGCCTGGCCTGTGCGACCCGGCGATATGAGCGGCAGCGACCGCAGATCGCCTGAAGCAGCCCCAGAAGGCCGCTTATCGCATCGAGCGTGATACTCGGTGAGGGTGGGATGGCGACGGGGCATCTGGCCTAGGACCTGCGTAGCGAGACGAGTCGGCACACCTAAATCAAGCCACGAATGTGGCCTTTCAACGAATCCCAAGGCCTTCAGATAATCTTCTCTCGCATCTGCTCGCGGATTCCTGCCCTGTGTAGCATCTGAGCCCGCATGAGCAACATCACCCGCCTGAACGCCGCCATCGAAAGCCGCTACCGGACGATTACCGCGTTAACTGCCGGTCGCTATCCGCGCACCTCGTCGATCGTCCGCGCACTTGCCTGAGTCCCTCGACCAATTCGTCCTCCGAGATTCCCGAAGCCGAGACGCAGGTTGTGATCCATCCTCCGAAGTGATCGCCGGGGACCGCCAGGACAGCCTTCTCCACCCGGAGTTTGCCGGTCGAGTTGATGGACGCGTCGAAGCTCGCGTAGCAGAGAGCGCCCGCGTCGGCGCTCCTAAGGCTGCAACTCGCTCGACACGTCTTCCGCCACCAGATACCGGGGGCTCAGCGATGCCTCGGTGGAGGGGGCGAGAACGCCTTGGGCGATCAGCTCGGCGATGTGCTGACCCGTCACCCGGTCGAGGAAGGACGCAGACACGTCACGAGCGCCCAGCAGGCGGAGCGCGAACGACGGCCTCAAGCCCCGACCCAACGCGTCGCGAAGGTCGGACTTCCGGATGGAGTCCTGTTCGCCCCGCTGCCTCGCCGTAAGAACCGCCCGCCGAACGAGGACCGCCCGGGCGCTATCCGTCGTGACCCAATCGATGCGCCGGACGTCGTTCTGCTCCATGAACCATGTGAGCGCGAAGAACAGCCAGGCGTACAGTGCCAGGCCAAATGCGATCGGATCGAACAAGGAGTAGGCGAACATCGGAGCGAGGAGCGACGATTCCAACGCCGTGGCCAAGCCTCCGGCTCCCCATGCAGCGACGACCTGAGGCAACAACCAGAGACCGGACAAGGCGCCTGCGGCGCATCCGGAGCCGATGCGCGAGAGACGGAAGCGATGGTGCGCCTCCTCTCTGGCCTCTGCGCGGATCGCTCGACTGCGGGCTTCCAGGGCAACCTCCCGGGAACCCGAGGCGCCGATCTGACCGAGTGCCTCGACGAGCGCGGAGACCATCGGTCCGACGGTCGCAAGAGTGTTCGAAGGGTTAGAGTCGTCCAACTCGGCCAGCGCCGTGGACTCGAGTGCGGACTTCTCCGCTTCCTCGGCATCCGCGACCACGTGGAGTCGATCCTCTGACATTCCTCACTTCCTCACGTCGCTAGGGCTATTTGAAAGATTGGACGCTTCGAACGAGCTGGGAGTTGCAGACGAGGTCGGCTCACCTTGATCAGCCGACGCAACCTACGAGGCGCCGAGGACGTCCAAGTGGAAGAGGACGCACGAGCAGAGCGCGGCCCGGACGCAACGAATTTGGACGAAGGACGGATGAAGTGAGAGGATGGACTGTGTGTTCGACGCGTACTCCGCCGGCCGCCCGAAGGGGATGCAGTGCGTAGTCCGGGCCTCTTGCTCGTACTCATCGCTTGTCTCGTGGGATGGGGCACACAGGGACTCGCGCTGGCGCGCTCCACCCGGGCAGAGGTGCGCGTGCGCGACGACGTGACGAGGCTCGCCCGCGCTGCACGGCCGTCGGGTCCCGTCGTCTCGACGGACCACCCACTGCTGCCCGTGCAATTCTGGGGGATCGAGGACGAGCTGCTGGCCTCTCCCCTACTCCACGATCCTGAGTTTCGGGCCGAAGTTGAACGGTGGATCGGGTTTTGGGAGACCAATTTTTCCGAATGGATGCCCTCGTACCTCACGCGCATGACCGGCTTCGAGAGGATGGTCGACACGACCCTCGCGGCCCACGATCTGCCCTGGTCTCTCCGTTACCTGCCGGTCATCGAGAGTGGGTACAGTCCGTCCGCGGTGAGCTCGGCGAGTGCCGTCGGAATGTGGCAGTTCATGGCTGCCACAGCGCGCGACTTCGGGATCGAGGTGGGTCCACTGGTCGACGACCGGCGCAACCCGTTCGTCTCGACCGCAGCCGCGGCCGACTACCTCGTCCAACTCCGAGCGGAGTTCGGATCGTGGTTCCTCGCTCTGGCGGCCTACAACGCCGGACCGGATCGGATTCACGGAATTCTCGATCGATACTTCCCCGACGCCGAGCCCTCCGACGCTCTGTACTGGGCCCTGCGCAACGTTCTCCCGAAGGAAACGGCAGACTTCCTACCCAACTTGATCGGGGCACTCATCGTCGCCTCCGACCCGGAGGCGCACGGTTATGCCGTCCCGAACCCCGAACCGTTCGAGTTCGATCGCGTCCCGGTACGTGGAGCGATTTCGTTCGAAGCCGTGGCACGAGCGGCCGGGACGACCCGTGCCGAGATCGCTCGCCTCAACCCCGAATACGTCGGCGGCGTAACCCCGGCGGATCGGCAGGTGGAGCTGCGACTCCCCCCCGGCCACGGCGACACATTTCGGAGCTACTTCGCGAGCGAGCAGGACACGCCACCGGGCAGCTGAGCGAAGCTCGATCCGCAGGAAGTCCCGCTCGCGGTGAATCCGATGGTGCTGCCTGCCGCGGTCACATTGCTAGAGCGAGGCAGACGCCTATGATGCCATGAGATTCCACATCCCGAGGTGATCCAATGGCCCTCTCCCGTCGCGACTTCATCGGCAATGTGTCCGCAGCCGCAGCCATCGGCGGTCTACGACCGGCGTCACTCGCTGCATTGGAGAGCCGCCACAACGCCGTGTCGGCCGACGACCCCCTTGGCGTGCGGCGTGACTTTCCGGTGGTCGAGGAAGGGATCTACCTCGACTCGGCCTACATCACGCCGTCGCCGAAGCAGGCCGTGGACGCCGCTCGAGCCTTCGCCGAATCCAAGGCCACGAATCCCATCAGCCTGGGTCGGATGCTCGAGGAGAACAACACGCTGCGGCAGAGGTTCGCCACCCTCGTAGGATCCGACGAGTCGGAAATCGGTGTGCTCTTCGCTACGAGCGAGGGCGAAAACATCATCGCGCGCGCGCTCGACCTCGGCGAGGGGGACAACGTCGTCATCGACGACCTCCACTACGAGACGACCTACCTGCTCTATCAGCAACTCTCCGACCAACGCGGTCTGGAAGTCCGTATCGTGCCTAGCGTCGACGGGACGGCGTCGGCCGAAGCCTTCGCCGAGTACGTGGACGAACGGACGAGGCTGATTTCGGTGGCGTGGATCTCACATCAAAACGGCTACCGTCACGACCTCTCGGCGCTCGCGGATCTCGCGCACGCCCACGGAGCGTACCTCTACGCGGACGCGATCCAGGGGATCGGCGCCCTGGAGCTGGACGTCAGGTCGACCGGAATCGACTTTTTCACGGCGGGCACGTACAAGTGGCTGCTAGGTGGCTTCGGCGTCGCGCCCTTCTACGTCCGCGAAGACCTGCTGGACGTCGTCACGCTAGACCGATACGGGTCACTCCACATATCGGAGGAACTGGGCGACCATCGCTTTCGTGTCTACGAAGACGCGAGGAAATACGGGTACGCGACGATGGGATTCGGGGCGGTCTTTCACCTTCGGGCCGCTCTCGATTACCTGCTGAGCGTGGGCGTTCCAGCGATCGAAGCGCACACCGTGGGGTTGGCGCATCGCCTCCACGAGGGGCTCACCACTCAGGGCCACGACGTGTGGACCCCGTCCGCGAATCGTTCGAGCATCGTGACCTTCCGACACCACCGAGACGTCGACATTGTGCGCCGCACCGTCGAGGACGCAGGCATCCGTGTCAGCTTCAAGGCCGACGGCGAGCAGCTCCGCGTGGGCATCGCATTATTCAACAACGCGGACGACATCGACCGGCTGTTGGAGGTGACGGGCGCCTGGGGTTAGCGCGCGAAGTTCCAGCCCTCCACGGGTGAGCGCGTCCGACGCTCCATGACTTCCCGGATGCGGGCGACGACGGCGGGGTGCTCCGCCGCAACGTCGTCGACCTCGCCCCGATCCACGGAGAGGTCGTAGAGCTCGATCGGCGCGTCCGGGTCGTCGTGTCCGCCCAGCCGCACCCCTTTCCAGTTACCGAGCCTGACCGCCTGTTGGCCTCTGAAGCGACCGTGATACTCCCAGTACAGGTACTCGTGCACGCCCTGCCCTTCCTCTCCGAGGAGCGCCGGCAGAAACGAAATGCCGTCGATCCCAGCCGGCGCTTCGACACCGACCACGTCGGCGAACGTGGGCATCATATCCCAGAACGCGGACACGTGGTCGCTCTCACTCCCCGCTTCGATCCGACCCGGCCAGCGCGCGATCAGCGGTACCCGGATTCCTCCCTCGTAGACGGTACCCTTCAGGCCGTTGAGTCCACCCGAGCTATCGAAGAAATCTGCGTCGACTCCCCCTGTGTACGTCGTCCCGTTGTCGCTCGAAAACATCACCAGCGTGTTCTCGGCCAACCCCAGCTCGTCCAGGCGAGTCAGGATTCTGCCGATGTGGGCATCCATCCTCGTGATCATCGCCGCGTACGCCGAATACGGCCGCCAGTGCGGCAAATAGCCCCGGTCCCCCAGGTAGGGAGCCTCGTCGAAGACTCCTTCGTACTCGACCAGTGACGAGTCCGGCACCTGAAGCGCCAAGTGGGGAACGGCGAAGGGGAGGTAGAGAAAGAATGGCTCGTCGCTGTGCTCGTCGAGAAACCGCAGCGCGTCGTCGGCCATGACGTCCACCGAGTACTCGTTGCCCTGATACCGGTCGTAGGCCGCCGGGTCCGTAGGATCGTCACCGTCGAACGTCTGATGCGGGGAGAAGTATTCGTTGTCCAACGGTACCCGCTCTCCGTTCCGCCAGAGGTGCGTCGGGTAGTAGTTGTGAGCAAGCTGCTGGTCGAGGTATCCCAGGAAGTAGTCGAAGCCTTGGTGGTGTGGTTCACCGACGGACCCACGGCCTCCGAGCCCCCACTTGCCGATGACTCCCGTAACGTAGCCCGCGTCCTGGAGCATGCGGCCGATGGTATACGTGCCGGCATTCAACGGCATCTGGCCGAGCTCGAGGGGGTCCGGATAGCCACCGACCTCGAAGTTGTCACGCACCTGTCCGTGACCGGTGTGCAGTCCGGTCATGAGCGTCCCACGCGATGGCGCGCAGACCGGACTCCCGGCGTAGTGTTGCGTGAAGCGCATCCCCTGAGCCGCGAGCCGGTCGAGGTTGGGCGTCCGGATCTTGCTTTGGCCGTACGAGCCCAACTCCCCATACCCAAGGTCGTCGGCCAGCATGTAGATGATGTTGGGCGGCGGTGGCGGTTCGGGTGCACACGCCGCCAGCACGAGGACGACCGCGGCGGCGGGCAGGCGGGTGCTCACAGGTCGATCTCCAGAAGCGGCGAATCCCGGACGAAAGGCAGGGTCGGATGATACGCCGCTGGCACGATCACGGCATCTGCGCGTATTCTCGTAGCGCCCACCCATGAGAGGAACTGTGAAAGACTTCCGCTACGCGCTCAGAAGCCTGCGCAAGAACCCCACCTTCGCCACCGTCGCGATTCTGACGATCGCGCTCGGGATCGGCTCGGTCACGGCCATCTTCAGCGTCGTCGATGCGGTGCTTCTCCAGAACCTGCCCTATGAGGCGCCCGACCGACTCGTGCGCGTCTGGTCGGCGAACGCGGAGCGCAGTGTAGAGCGCGGCTTCATGTCCCCACCCGACATCGCCGACTTTCGGGAGCGGAACCGCACGATGGCCGGGCTGGCCGCCTACGCCGAGGCGGAGCTCGCGCTGATCGACCGCGACGGGATCGCCGTCAAGGTGACCGGCACGTGGGCGAGCGAGAATCTCTTCGACGTGCTGGGGTCGGTGGCGGTGCGGGGACGCACGCTCACGGTCGGCGACGGAGCGCCCGATGCGCCGAAGGTGATGGTCCTGGGTTACGCGTTCTGGCGCTCACGATTCGCGGGCGACCCGGGAATCATCGGGCAGTCGCTCACCGTTGAAGAGGACCAGTACACGGTCGTCGGAGTCATGCCCGCCGGCTTCGATTTTCCCGGCAGCTCCAGCTTTTGGCTGAACCGATACATGATGTCGTACCCGGGGCGGTACGCCCGCTGGATGGACGTGGTCGGGCGCCTCGGTCCGGACGTGGAATTCTCCTCGGCCCGTGAAGACTTCGTTCGCATCGCCGCACAACTCGAGGAGGAGTTTCCACAGATCAACCGTGCTTACACGACGGCCATGGTCCCGCTCCACGACGCCGTCGTGGGAGACACGAGGGCGACGCTGCTCGTTCTCCTGGGGGCGACCGGACTTCTGCTCCTGGTCGCGTGCGCGAACGTGGTCAACCTCCTCCTCTCCCGCATGGCCGACCGAGGCCAGGAGATCGCGCTTCGCATCGCGCTCGGAGCCGGCCGCGCCCGCTTGAGCCGCCAGATGCTCACCGAGAGCCTGGTACTCGCAGCGGCGGGAGCCCTCGTCGGCACGCTATTCGCGTCCATGGGGATCGAGGCGCTCATGGCGATGGGCCCCGAGAACCTTCCGCGCCTCGACGAGGTGCGACTCGACGGGCGAGTCTTCCTCTTCACGCTCGCCGCCACCGGAATGACCGGCGTCGTCTTCGGCCTCGCTCCGATCCTTCGCCTGGCTCGGGTCGATGTCCATGGAGCGCTCCAAGAGGGGTCGCGGGGATCGACGAGCGGCACCGGCCGACTACACGCCCGCAACGTGCTGGTCGTGGCTCAGGTGGCCGTCGCCGTGATGCTCGTGGTCGGAGCGAGTCTCATGTCGCGAAGCTTCATGCGGATCATGGATACCGAGCCGGGGTTCGACGCGACGAGCGTGCTTTCGCTGCGCGTGGACCTTCCGAGCGACGCGTATCGCGATCTCGAGCGCGTATCCGACTTCCACGCCGAGTTGGTCGAACGACTCGGAGGTCTCGCAGGCGTGGCTTCGGCGACGGCCTCGGCCACGGTTCCGTTCGAACGGGAGATCCCCTTCCTGGGCAACTTCGTCATAGAGGACCGGGTCGCACCGCAGCAGGGAGAGGAGCCCCTCGCGCACTATCGGCAGGTGTCGCCCGGTTTCTTCGAGACGATGGGAATCGACATCCGGCGCGGGCGTGAATTCGATCTCTTCGACCATCGGGACTCCAAGGGAGTCGCGGTCGTGAACGAGACGTTGGCCGCACGGTACTGTCCGGGCGAGGACCCGATCGGGAGGGTCATCAGCGGACTGCCACCCCACGTCGCTCTCGGTGGCTTCTTCGCGGAGAGCTGGGAGATCGTCGGGATCGCTCAGGACGTGAAGTACTTCGGGCTCGCCGAGCCCTCGGAGGCTTCGCTGTACCTGCCAGTGGCTCAGGCACCGTTCCGGCGCATGAGTTACATCCTGCGAACCACGACCGATCCCGAATCTCTGATCTCCGCCGTCCGGCGCGAGATCCAGGCGGTGGATCCGACCGTTCCGGTCTCCCAGATCTCGACGATGGAGCGCATCGTGTCGACGTCCGTCGCCCGGGAACGCTTCAGCATGATGCTCCTCGTGCTCTTCGCCGGTGTCGCCATGGTCCTCGCCTCCGTGGGGATCTACGGCGTGATCTCCTACGGCGTCTCGCAGCGGACGGCGGAGCTCGGGATTCGGATGGCGTTGGGCGCCGAGCCGGCTGACGTTCAGCGCCTCGTCATGGCCGAGGGTGCCCGCATGACGCTCGCCGGAGTAGCGCTGGGCCTCATCGGAGCCGGGGCCCTCAGTCGCGTGATGGAGAGCCAGCTCTATCAGGTGAGCGCGACGGATCCGGCCACGTTCACCGCGGTCGCGATCGTGCTCACGGTCGTCGCGCTCACGGCCGCGTACATCCCGGCCCGACGCACCGCACGAATGGACCCGGTCGCGGCGCTGCAAGGAGAGAAGGGGTGAGTCGGTGCTGACGAGAGCAGGACGCACGTTCGCCTCCCTCTGCCTCGTCGCGACCGCCTGCGTGAGCGGGGCTTCGTCCGACGACTTCGTGATCGTCGCACAACTCGACGTGGGCCGAAACCCTCACCAGATCTCCTTTTCTGAGGACGGGCGCACGGCGTACGTCGCCACGGCGGGGGAGGACCGGATCACCGTCGTCGACGCCGTTCGCTATGAAATCGCCGGTACGATTCCGGTGCCTGGAACGCCGCTCGGAGTCATACCGACACCGAACGGGAAGGACCTGGCCGTGGCCCGCTTTCAGGCCGGCGGGATCGCTCGGTACGCCCGTAGCGGTAGTCCGCTCGGAGGAGACCAGGGCACGAGCGCCGGGCCCTCGCTGATCGTTGGCCCGTTCTCGGGGGACCACTACCTGGTCTCGGTGGAGCAGGCCGACTCCGTCCACGTCTTCGACGCCTCGGCGTTCACCTTCGTGGCGAGCTATCCGACCGGCGACCGCCCCTTCCCAGCCGCCGCTACCTCGGATGGCCGCCTCGCCTTCGTGCCCGGCTACGCCGACGGGACCGTCACGGTCATCGACCTCTTCAACGATCGGGTGCTCGCAACCGTATTCGTCGGGACCAACCCGAGCGGCGGGGCGGTCCTGCCGGGCGACGTCGACTTCGCGGTCGTCGTTCGTGGAGAAAACCGCATCGCGTTCATCAACACCGCCTCCCATCGGGTGGTCGGCGAATTGACCGAGGGCATCGGCGAATCGCCGTTCTCACTCGTGGTCGCGCCCAACGGGCGCCTAGCGTTCGTGAACAACACGCTCAGTCACGACATCTCCGTCATCGACCTGGCCGAGCGGCGGGTCATCGAGCGGATCCCGGTGCCGGAGACGCCGATCGTGATGGCTGTCCATCCGTCCGGAAGCGAGCTGTGGGTTTCCTCGGAAGGCGTGCATCGGCTCACGGTAATCTCGATCCCGGAGGAATGGAGGGACGATCCGGCGAACGTCCCGGCGCCTCCGACCGAAGGGAACCGTCGGACCGAGGTCGCCGTGATGGGCATGATCCACTCCGCCCACGAGGCGAGCGAGCGTTGGGGTCTCGCCCAGGTAGAGCAGACCATCCGGAGCTTCCGGCCCGACGTCGTGTGCACCGAGATCGCACCCGATCGCTGGGACCGGATCGACCGCGATCTGCGTGATCGTGACGCCATCGAGGATCCACGCGTCCTGCGCTTTCCCGAATACGCCGATCTCATCTTGAGACTCTCGCTCTCCATGGGCTTCACCATCGAGCCGTGCGCCGGATGGACAATCGAGATGTCGGACCTCCGAAGCAGCCGGATCGGCTCCTTCGAGCGTGACGCGCGCTGGGCCGCTCCGAGAGCCGAGTACGCGCGCCGTCTCTCCGCCCTGAGGGCCACGTATGACGCGGGCCCCGCCGCCGATGACCCCGCCTACATTCACTCGGACGCGTACGACCTGCGGCAACGGGGCGAGCTCGCGCTCTACGACGAGTACCAGAACGACATGATCGGCCCCGGCGGCTGGACGAACATCAACGTCGAGCACTATCGCAACGTCGACCTGACCATCCGGCGGCACCGGGGGGCGCGCATCCTCGTGACCTTCGGAGGCGGGCACAAATACTGGCTCCTCGAGCGACTGCGTGAGCGCGACGACGTCGAAGTGCTCGACCTTCGCGAGTTTCTCCCAGGCTGATTCGGGCAGCGGGCCTCACTCGCAGCGCATCGCCTCCACTGGGTCGATCGCAGCGGCTCTCCGCGCCGGCAGCCAACTCGCGAGCAATCCCACGAGTGCCATGAGCCCGCCCACGCTCGCGAAGACCAGAGGGTCGGTGGTGTCTACACCGTACAGAACCCTGGCCATCCCGTCAGACAGAAGCCATCCGACGAAGAGCCCCATCGCCGTGCCAATCACGATCTGCCTGCCCGCCCGGCCAAGAATCTGCCGTTGAACCGAAAACGAAGTCGCGCCCAGGGCCCTGCGTACGCCGATCTCGGACGTACGTTGGGCGACCCCAAACGTGAGCACACCGTACACGCCCATGCTCGCAAGCAGGAGCCCAGCAAGCGCGAAAGCCAGGTACAATCGGCCCCAGATACGGAACCTTCCCATGCGTTGGGCGACGACCGCCTGCATGGTGCTCAATTCGAGCACCGGCGACGAGCCGTCGACCTGATAGATCTGATCACGCACCACCGCCGGTACCGCGGTCGCGCCGGTGCGCGCCCGGACGATCACGGTCTGGTAGTAGAGGCCCAGCCGCCCGAGACGAACCCGGAGATCTCCCATCCCGCTCTGGGACAGCGGCAGGTATACTCCGGCCTCCCTGCCCGGGTCGAGCGGGCGATCCCAGAGGTCAGGCACGACGCCAACGACCGTCATCCATGGCTCGTCCCCGTCCGCGTCGCCCAAGCGCAGGCGAGTCCCGACTGCCGCTCTCCCGGTAATGTAGCGATCGACGAACGTGCGATTCACGACAGCGACGGGAGGCGCCCCGAGGCGGTCCCCTAAGTCGAACGCCCTGCCTTCAAGAAGCGCGACGCCGAACACGCGAAAATAGTCGGGTGAGACGGATACGACACCGACCTCGGGCTGACTGGCATCGTGCTGCGCACCTTCGATTCGGAAGGGGCTCGAGGGAGGGGTCGCGAGAGGAAGCCTCGTTCCTATCGCCGCACCCACGAATTCTGGACGAGCAGAGAGCTGCTCCAGAACCTGTTCGGCGAAGGCGAGTCGGCTCTGCGGGGTCGCGTACGCATTCCCCGAGAACGGGATATCGACGCGTGTGACGAAGACACCATCGGTCTCGAAGGCGTCGTCTGCCGCGGCCACGTTCACTCCACTTCGAGCAACGAAGCCGGCCGCTACGAGAAGTCCCGTAGTGAGTGCGAGCTGCGCGACCACGAGCGAGTTCGCGAAATGGCCGGAGCCTGAGTCGAGGGATCCTCTCGTGCGCACACTGAGAAGACCTCCGGCCGCCGCGCCGGACACGCGAAAGGCCGGCACGACCCCCGCGAGCACGGCCGTCATCCCAGCCATTCCGATCACGAAAAGGAGGTAGGCGCATCGAGACCCACATCCCACCAAAACAGCGAGTCCGACCCGTGGGGGAGCGAAAAGACTCCGGCCTGGGCTCCTGCGCGATC
>JADFLD010000263.1 GCA_022564535.1 Gemmatimonadota bacterium | reverse complement strand
CGGCGGAACGACTCCATGGTCGTGTCCGCGAGCCGACTGGAGGCGCTCGGGACGTGTCCGCTCCGGTATCTTCACAGCTCGGTACTCCGGGTGTATCCACCCGACGATCCCGAGCTCGACCCCGACGCGTGGCTCGACAATCGTCAACGAGGGAGTCTCCTGCATGCTGTTTTCTACGTGACGATGCGGGAGGTGCATCGGGGTGCAGTGAAGTTCGATGATGAGGACTTTGAAGCGGTGGCGCTGGACGCTCTCAAGGACTGCGTCGTCCGCCTCCGGGACGAGGTGCCGACTCCTGGAGAAGGAACGCTCGCCCGAGAAATCGGTGCGTTGCAAGAGGACGTGCGGTCGTTCGTGCAGATGGTGCGGCAGCAAGTTCCGGAGTGTGTTGCGCTGGAGCTGAAGTTCGGGCTGGGCGAGGACGAGCCAGTCTTGCTGGAGTTGGCGGATGGCGTGCTTAAGCTGCGTGGCGCGATCGACCGGGTCGACGCTGACCTTGCGGGGCTCCACGTGGTCGACTACAAGACCGGCACGCCTTACGGTTATGATGCGGACACGTTTAGGGGAGGGCGAAGACTTCAGCACGCGGTGTACGCGCATGTGGCGGAGCAGCGACTCGGCGGGCAGGTCGTCGGTGGACAGTACCACTTTCCGACGCGGCGTGGCCAGAACCAGAAGTTCACCTACGAGCGGGCCCGGCTCAGTAAGGTGAAGGGCCTGCTCGATCACATGCTCGACGGTGTGGCGGCAGGCCACTTCGTGCCGACCGATGACCCGGACGACTGCTCGTTCTGCGACTTCGCGGAAGTGTGCCGCGTCCGCAAAGGGGCGTTCGGGAAGACGTCGTCACCCCTCGCCGAATGGTCGAGGGAGCATGCCAACGCCGGTCTCTTGCCGGCTTTCGAGCAGCTCAAGCGCGTGCGGACGTTCGAGGGTTAGCCCCCAGGGAACCACTGAACAAGTAGGGTGCGCCCAACAACCTGTCTGACAAAATGGTACGGGTTGTGGGTTGCGACGCCACAGCCCCGACCCACGCCTCCGGCGCGGGTGCCCCCGTCGTTGGATCGTCTAGCCGTAGCGACGGCTATGGCGTCGACGCTCCGCCTAGGGCCTGGGGCTGTGGCGTCCGGGCACCCCCTGGGTGGCGGCGCACCCTACTTGTTCAGAGGGTCTCTAGGCATTTTTCCTGACAGGATCGTCCGTAGGACTTCCGTGTCGATGTTGCCTCCCGACACCACGGCTACGATGCGTTCGCCCGGCGATGCATGGGCCAACGCCGCGGCTACGGCGCTGCCCCCGGCTCCCTCGGCGATGACATGCGCACGGGAGACGAGAAGCCGGATGGCTTCACAGATGTTTTCGATCGAGACGACGCGTGAGCCCTCGAGCAACGTGGAGGCGAGCGGCCACATCTCGTCCAACACGCTCTTTCCACCGATCCCGTCCACGAACGTCTGGGCGCGTTCGACCGATACTGGCTTGCCCGCTTCCAGTGAGGCCGCGAAAGGGGCCGCGGTGTCGACCTCCGATGCGGCGATCCGCACTTCGGGTCGGTGCGCTCTTACCGCCGACGCGATGCCGCACGAGAGGCCGCCGCCACCGTACGGGACGATGATCGTGTCCACTTCGGGAAGGTCCTCCAAAATCTCGAGCCCGACGGTCCCGTTGCCTGCGATGACCGCCGGGTCGCTAACCGGATGGACGAAGAATCCTGACTCGTTCGGGTGTCCGTGGTTCAGGAGGACATCCCACCATTCGTCGAACGGTACGGGCACGCTGACGGCACCGAGTCGCTCAACAGCCTCGAACTTCGTGCGAGGCGCCGTGTCGGGCATGATCACGCGGCACTCGACGCCCAGGCGTCGCGCGTTGAACGCGACACCCTGCGCCATGTTGCCCGCACTGACCGTGTAGACTCCCCGCGCCAGCTCCGCCGGATCCGCGAGCGCCATGGCGTTGGCGGCGCCGCGAATCTTGAACGATCCGATGGGTTGCAGGCACTCGAGCTTGAGCCAGATCTCGGCGTCCGAATTCACATCGAGCCGGATGAGGGGCGTCCGAACCGCGGCGCCCGTGATTCGGTCGCGCGCCGACTCGATCGCCTCGAGAGAGATGGGGCCGATGGCGTTCATGGAGATCACGATGGCTCGTGCGGAGACGGACGTCTAGCTTCGGCCGCATGATTACCGATCCTACCGCTGTATTCTGCGTATTGGCCAGCTGCGTCGCCCTTGCGATCATGCTCGAGCTTCACACCAAGGTCTTTCGCGCGCTGGGGTCCGCCCTCGTCGGCATCCTTCTCGGAATGGTCCTGTCCAACACGGGCGTCATCCCGGGCGAGTCACCCGCCTACGACTTCCTGGGTGGTCCCGCGGTCAGCGCCGGCATCATCCTCATCCTGCTCACCGTCGACGTGCGCTCCGTCGTCCAAGCGGGCCCGACCATGCTCGCGGCATTTGGGATCGGGGCGGTCGGCTCTGCCCTCGGTGCCTCGATCAGTGCGTGGCTCTTGGCCGACGCCATCGGTCCGGAGACGTGGAAGCTCGCCGGCCAGTACACGGCGACCTATACCGGCGGAGGCGTGAACTTCGCGGCGGTGGGCAAGGAGCTGGAGACCAGCGGAGACCTCTTCGCCGCAGGGATCGCCGCCGACGTCATGATGACGGCGATATGGATGGCCGCATGCCTGACCGTACCCATCTTGTTCGCGGCGCGCGTGCGTGGAGGGAGCACCGACGAGGAGACATCACCGGAACCCGCTGCTGTCACCGAGCAGGCGGGCGCGTCTGCCGATGCCGACGAGGCCCCTCCCGCGCTGCACGAGATGCTCTACTCGAGCGTGGGCGCGGTCCGATTGCAGGATCTCGGCTTGATGGCTGCCGTGGTGTTGGGAACGCTGTGGGCCTCGGACTGGCTCAGCACGGTCCTCGACCCCATTCCCGGGGTGCTCTTCCTCACCACGATCGCGTTGGTCCTCGCTCAGATTCCGGCGATCCGCGGGATTCAAGGGACGGGCGTGATCGGGAACTACCTCGTCCTGATTTTCCTGGCGAGTAACGGCGCGATGTCGGTCATCGCCAACATCGTCGCGATCGGTCCGCCCATCGTCTACTTCGCGCTGATCACGGTGTCGATCCATGGAGTCGTGATCTTCGGATTCGGTCGACTCGTCGGGTTGGACCTCAAGACCTTGGCCGTGGCCTCGCAAGCGGCCGTTGGCGGGCCCGCTTCTGCGATGGCACTCGCGACGGCGCGCGGCTACACCGATCGCCTGCTTCCTGGAGTGGCGGTCGGGCTCCTGGGATACGCGGCGGGTAACTACCTCGGGTTGGCTGTCGCTGCGGTGCTCCACGGGATGATCGGCTAGCAGCCCAGCTGGCTTCGTGCCTCCTCCTCGGTCATGAGATAGGGGGACAGCATCTCGATGAGCTCCGGTGGGAGCGGCCGCGACTCGAGGGTGTCCTGCGTCGTGCAGACGAGAATTTCGTGCGCGGTCACGGCGAGCTTATTCGCTCCGAGATGGAGCACGTCGAAGTTGAGCTGAAGCGAGCTCGTCCCGAAGCGTGTGAAGTAGGCGGCGACCCGTAGCTCGTCGTCCAGGCGGGACGGGTAGAGGAAGTCCGATTCGAGGTGGACGCGTGGCAGCCACATGTCGAAGCGGTCGAACACCTCGCTGTACGGCGCTCCTGCTGCCCTGAAGAGCTCCATCTCCGCGAGCTCGAAGAATCGAACATAGGCGCCGTAGAAGATGATGCCGGCCTTGTCGACCGCGGACCACCGAACGCGCTCGTCGACCGTGAAGAGCTTATTCGTCATTGGATTTCGGAGCTGGAGACGTGTACGGTAACTCCGGCCAAGCCCGCGGCTCCGGGCTGCGAGTCGTACCGGGCGTCGCTGAAACGTACACGATCTGGTTGACGCGTTCT
>JADFLD010000262.1 GCA_022564535.1 Gemmatimonadota bacterium | reverse complement strand
TCCTGTCGTACGGGGCGATCCCGGTGCGTCTTATCGGGAATGAAATGAGGCGACGGGCCGCCCTCGGGCTTCCGCTGGGCGCGCACGAAGCAAGCAGTTGAGCGACCGAGCTCGAATTCGGGGCTCGGCGCGGGAAGACGCGACCGGTGGGCTTCGAGCCCCTATGTTGAAGGGTGGAGAGGGATGGGTCTGACACCGGGCGACCCTTTGCGATTCCTTCGCTGCCCGTATGGGCGTGTGCACTCGAACTCGACGGTGGAGATGTTCAGTTGAACAGGTCGCGCTCCGCCCTTCTGGTATGTGCCGTGGCGGCGTCCACCGCCTGCTCGGGCGCCGAGGCGCGCGACCCGCTGGCGTCGACGGATGGTCGCAAGATCCTCCGCGTCGCCTACGAGCGGGAGGTGGACGTCCTGAACGCGTTCACGAGCCAGATGCTCGTGGACATCCATTTCAGCATGGTCGAGGGCCTCGTCACGACGGACGAGAGCAACACGTACATCCCGGTTCTGGCGAAGGAGATCCCCACGCTCGACAACGGGTTGATCTCTCGAAATCTCGACGGCTCTGTCGAAATGACGTGGCGGCTCCGGGAGAACGTGCGCTGGCACGATGGTGAGCCCTTCACCAGCGCGGACGTCTGCTTCACGTGGCGATTCGTGACGAGTGAGAACTCCCAGGTGTACAACCGCGACTGGTACCTGGGCATCATGGAGTGCTCGATGAAGGACGAGCACACCGTCGTCTTCACCTGGGAGGAAGAGTACGGCTATTACGCCGGTCTCTTCGAGGCCATCCTGCCCGAGCACGTACTCGGCTCGATGACGACCGAGGAGATTGTGAACTACACGCCCTACAACCGTGGCGACGAGCTCGTTGGAACCGGCCCGTTCAAGTTCGCGGAGTGGCGTGCGGGTGAGTATATCCGGGTCGTTCGCAACGACGACTATTGGAGAGGCCCCACTTATCCCGCCATCGACGAGATCGTCTGGTCGTTCATTCCGGATTCCAATACGCGGCTCAATGCGATGAAGGCCGCGCAGTACCACTACGCCCGCCTCGAGCCGACGCACGTGGCGGAGGTGAAGGAACTCGATGGGTATCACGCCTACCTGATCAGCTCGAACACGTTCATGCACTTGGACCTGAGCATGAACTCGGATCGGTCTGGGGTGCTCTTCGCCGATCGCGACGTGCGCCGGGCGCTCTTTCATGCGATCGACCGCGGCGCGATTGCCCAACTGCTCATGGAGGGCACGGTTCGGGTGGCGAACACGCCGATCAATCCGACCAGCCCGTACCACAACCCGGAGGTCGTCGCTTCCGAGTACGATCCCGCGCTCGCGGCACGAATGCTCACCGAGGCCGGCTGGGTCGAGGGCCCGGACGGAATCCGGGAGAAGCATGGCCAGCGTTTCTCGTTCACGCTGCTCAACCGCGCGGGATCGGCCGACCGAATCGCGGTCGCGCAGGTGATCCAGGCCCAGCTGAAGACCGTGGGGGTGGAGGTCGACTTCAAGACGCTCGAGAGCGCGGCGTGGACGCAGGCTTGGAGGAACTTCGACTGGGAGGCCGTTGTCAGCGCCTGGTTCCTTCCGGCCGATCCGAGCTTCACCGGCCTCTACAGATGCGACGGCCCGAACAACATGACCGGCTTCTGCGATCCCTCGCTCGACGAGGTCATGGAGGCCTCCGACCGGGCTCTGGCGTTCGCCGATCGGAAGCCGCTACTCGACGAGGCGCAGGTGCGGCTAGCGGAGGGCGCGCGCATGCTCCCGATCTACCACAACGTGGTTCCCGAGCTCGTGAGCGACCGTGTGATGAACTACCGCGGTAGCGGGACGAACTTCGGCAGCTTCTGGAACCTCTGGGAGTGGGATCTGCGCAATTAGTTCCCTCCGGCGGATCGCCGATTCAGGTGGGGTCCTTGTCTTCGGCAGAGGGGGTGTCCTTCGACGCCGTGATCAGCCCTTTCTTCGAGCTTTCGTGTGCCTCCGTCGCAAGTTCCTCGGCGAGTCGCTGAACACGCCGTCCGCTCTGCGCGGAGAACAGGTTCCACGCCGCTCTTCCGACCGCGACGCCGACGGCGAGGCCGATGGCCGCGGCAGCAACCGATCCCCCCGGTGGCAGCTGCGAAGCGGCACGAACGAGCCCGCGAACATGGACGCCCACGCTGCCGGGACGAGATGCACGATCCGCCGCATCCGGGGCACGACTTTCTCGACGACCTCGATCGACGTCTCCCCTCCGCCGGGGGTGATCGAGATCCGCGTACTCTTGAACCGATCGGAGCTTGTCCAACGCACGGAGCCCAGGGCCTCCGAGATCGTTCCGGCGCCCTCCGCCCGCTCGTCGATGAGTCTCACCAGTTGCTCGATCGCCTGCTCGTTGAGCTCGCCCGGTATCGCGTGGACCGCCTTACGGACGAGGGGGGCTCCCGTGAGCGTGGGAGTCATGGGTCGCCGGCGGTCGAGACCGGCCACCGCACGATGGATCGCCGCTGACGAGATGCCCACCTCCTTCGCGATCTCGGTCAGGTCCTCGAGCGATAGGCCGCTTCTGGAGCCGTCACCCTCCGCCTCGTCGATCTCGGAAGCCTTGTGCAGGACCATCGCGACCTCTCGGTCGGTGAACCGGCGGCTCTTCTCGCTCATGGGATCTCACTCCGGAGTTTCATTGTCTCCATGTCGCGCGCAGGACGCGCACCCAGTTTCCGTACGCGATCGCCCTCACCTCCTCTTCATTGAAGCCGACGTCCCTCAGGGCGTCGAGGAGGGCTGGAAGGCGCGTGACGTCGGTCATGTCACCGGGGATCTCGGCGCCGTCGAAGTCCGAGCCGAGTGCGACGTGGCGGACGCCGATGCGGTCAGCGATGTAGCGGGCGTGCTTCGCGATTTCGGCGAGCGATGTCTGGGGGTCATGCTTTCCGTCGGCCCGCAGGAAGGCGACCGCGAAGTTGAGACCGACCAGCCCGCCGCTCAGCGCGATGATGTCGAGTTGGGCGTCGGTGAGGTTGCGCGGCGTCTTCGACAGCGCGTGGGCGTTGGAGTGCGTCGCGACCAGGGGAGCGCTCGAGATCTTCGCGACATCCCAGAACCCCTGCGCGTTCATATGCGAGAGGTCGACGAGAATACCGAGCTCGTTGCAACGTAACACGAGCCGGCGGCCGGCTGCGGTGAGTCCCGGCCCTGTATCCGGGTGACGGGGAAAGTCGAACGGCACGCCGTGCGCGAAGGCGTTCGGCCGGCTCCACACGGGCCCCAGCGACCGCAGCCCCGCCTCGTAAAATACGTCGAGCGCTTCCAGACGCGTGTCGATGGCCTCCGCTCCTTCGATATGGAGGATTACAGCGAAGACGCCTGTCTTGATGCAACGCTCGAGGTCGGCCGCGGTGCGCACGATCTCGATGTCACCGCTCGCCTCTTTCACGAGCCGAAACAGATCGGACATGACCGACACCGTATAGGCGTGTGCGCGACGCCGGTCCAGCTTCGGCGGGAGCTCGACGGCCCAGCCCCCTGGCACGAGCTCGCCATCTTCACCGATCAAGGGTCGCTCGACAAGCTCGTAGTTGGGCGAGCTCGTGAAAATCGCGAAGAATCCGCCAGCCATTCCGCCTTCCCGTGCCCTCGGCAGGTCGAGGTGCCCCATTCGGCTCTTTTCCAGGAAGGAGCGCGTGGCTCCTCCGGAGGCGCGATGGATGAGCGTGAGCGTATCGTTGTGGCCATCGAAGACCGGGACCAGATCATCGCGCATCGCCTACTCCACTTGCTCCGGGACATAGCCCAGACTGGCGCGCAGCAACTGCCTGGTATAGTCCTCGCCGGGCTCCATCCGCCGCATCGCCTCGACGTCGAGGGTCTCGACGATCCGGCCCTCCTTCATCACCGCGATGCGGTCGCACATATGGGCCACCACGGCAAGGTCGTGGCTGACCAGCAGGAAGGTCA
>JADFLD010000261.1 GCA_022564535.1 Gemmatimonadota bacterium | reverse complement strand
CCCACATGCGGGGGACGCCGGAGTGGATTCTGACACACCGCAATTCGAGCGAGGCCAACAACGGGGTCTCGAGCGGACTAGATCTGGGTCCGGGCGACGAAGTGCTGATCTTCTCGGACAACCACCCGAGCAACAACCAGGCATGGAAAGCCAAGGGCGAGCGATTCGGATACACCGTCCACGAGGTGCCCCACGTCGATCCGCACCCGGGTCCCGAGTACTACCTGGAGGCGTTCGAGCGGGCGATCACGCCGAACACCCGGGTGATGACCTTCATGCAACACACCAACACATCGGGAGACCTCTTTCCCGCGAAGGAGCTGTGCGCGCTCGCCCACGACCGGGGAATCATCTCTCTTCTCGACGGTGCGCAGTCGTTCGGTCTGCTCGACGTCGACCTTTCCGACATCCAGCCCGACTTCTTCTCGGGCAGCGCGCACAAGTGGCCCTGCGGTCCGAAGGAAACCGGTGTCCTGTACGTGAACAGCCGAATGCACGACAAGTTCTGGCCGTCGATGTACAGCGCCTACCCTGGCCGTCGGGGTCTGTCCCGAACGCACGAGGGCATGGGTCAGCGTGACACGCCCGCCCTTCACACGTTCGGTACGCAGCTCGAGTTCCTGCAGTCGATTGGGCAGCATGAGATCGAGGCGCGCAGCCGCGAACTCGCGACGCAACTGATCGAAGGCCTCACCGCGATCGACGGAGTACACATGTGGACGCCCCTCCAGGCGGACCGGCGCGTCGCCGTCGTAACCTTCCGCCCCGGAAACCTGGACCCACGGCGGGTCATCGGAGCCCTCGAGGAGGACGGGATCATCGCGGCTGCCCGGGGCGGGTCCGACCGGCCGGGCATCCGCTTCTCGCCCCACTTCTACAACATGGAAGTGGACATCGAGCGCGGAATCGACGCGATCGGTCGGTATATGAGGACCGGGCTCTAGAGATGTCGCCGTTGAAGACCAGCGGATTCCATCACATCACGATGGTATCGACCGATGCACCGCGGACGCTCGCGTTCTACGGAACCTTGCTCGGGCTCGGGATGGTGAAGAAGACCGTCAACTTCGACGATCCGGCGGCGTATCACCTGTACTTCGGGGATGACGGCGGGCGGCCGGGGACGATTCTGACCTTCTTCGAATGGCGTCACGCACAGCGGGGTCATTGGTGCGTCGGGGGTGTGCACCATCTCGCGCTGGGCGTGGCCACGTCGGAAGCACAACTCAAGTGGAAGCGACGGCTCACGGACGCAGGCATTCCGGTCAATGGCCCGATCGACCGCGGCTACTTCAAGAGCATGTACTTCGCCGATCCGGACGGTCAAGTCCTGGAGATCGCCACGGCCGGACCGGGGTACGCGATCGACGAGCCGGCCGACGCGCTCGGGCGCAAGCTGCTCGTCCCCGCCAAGGAGCGCCTCCCGGATGCACGAGACGTGGAAGCGATCGCGGCGGCGACCCACCCGGAGCCCGTCCCCACGATCACGCCCGACATGCGGCTCCAAGGCATTCACCACATCACCGCGATCACGGACGACCTCGACCGCGCAGGTGACTTCTACGAGTCGGCGCTCGGCCTCAGCCTCGTGAAGAAGACGTACAATCAGGACGACGCCGTAACCAAGCACTACTTCTGGGCCTCCTACGACGGGCACACCGTCGAGCCTCACTCGTCGATGACACTCTTTGGCTGGGGCAAAGCCCAAGGAAGGGCACGGCAGGGCGCAGGACAGACGCATCACATCGCGTTTCGCGCCGAGGACCGAGAGCAGCAAGCCGAGTGGAGCGACCATCTCCGGTCGCTCGGAATCGAGGTGACCGCCGTCGCAGACCGGACCTACTTCGAGAGCATCTACTTCGAGTCGCCGGATGGGCTTCTCGTCGAAATCGCGACCGATGGCCCAGGCTTCACGGTCGACGAACCGATCGAGCAGCTGGGTGGCGCGCTCAAGCTGCCGGCTTGGCTCGAGAACCGGAGACCGGATATCGAAGGCGCGCTGGTGCCCCTCGGATGAGCGCCGAGGATCACGCCGTGCTCGACTTCGACCTGACCGTTCCGGAGGGAGCCGGCGAGGGCACCACCGTCGCGGTACTCCTCCACGGCCGTGGGAGTCACAAGGGCGACCTGCAGGCGCTCGTCCCCGTGCTCCCATCCGACTGGGTGATCGTCACGCCCCAGGCCCCCTACCCTGGCAGCGACTGGGGATACGGATCCGGGTGGGCGTGGTACCGCTATGTCCAGGAGGACGAAGTCGTCGCCGAGACGCTCGAGCGGAGCCTGGAAATGGTCGCTGACTTCCTCGCGGGATTGCCGCAACTGCTGGGCTTCAACCCCGGCAAGCTCGTGCTCGGGGGATTCTCGCAGGGTGGGACGATGAGCGTGGCGTATTCGCTGGCGCATCCCGGCGCCGTCGTAGCCGCCTGGAACTTCTCGGGATTCGTCGCAGCCTCCGTCGTCCTCCCTGACGATGGCGAAAGCGCGACGCCCATTTTCTGGGGTCACGGTACGAGCGATCCGAACATCCCGTTCGTACTCGCGCAGAAAGGACGCGAGCGGCTGACAGAGGCGAGGATCCCGATGGTCGTGATGGACTATGACATCGGACATTGGATCGTACCCGACGAGATACACGACGCGGTCGCGATGGTGGAGAGCCTGCCGTAGCAAGCAGTCAACGCGCCGGGACCAAGCCCGCGTACCCGGTCAGTTCGACGTAGCCCCGACCGGTCACGGGACGGCCGCCCTCTCCACGCCCCCGAACGCGAACGGATCCTTCCCAGTAGCGGAACGCCAGATCCAGCTCCTGGTCCACGATCGCCGGATCGACGGCCAGATCCCAACCGCGAGACGGCACACGAAGGCGCCAGCCCGAGGGGTACGACGCGCCATCGACCGGCGACGTCCAACTCCCGGTGGTCTCCAGTACTACGTCGGGGCCCCATTCGAGCTCGATCCGGTTCCCGGCCGGGTCGATGAGCACGCCGGCGCTCCACCGATCGACCGAACCGTCCGTGCGGCGCAGCCGATAGATCATGATCTCCCATCCGTCGTCGAGCTGAAGCGCGAACCAGTCCCACCCGACCTGACCCTCGGACAAGCTGGAGGTCGACCACTCCCGATCGAGCCACGCGAGGCCGTCGACGTCAACCGTGTCCGATCCGAGCACGAGTCGCCCGGCGGCCGGCATGCGGGTTCGCGAGTAGTAGTACGAAGCGTTCCCGGGCTGGGGCCCTTTGCGGCTCAGGCCACGATCGCCCTGTAAGACTATCGGCTTGCCTGCTTCCAGGGAGAGCTCCAGCGCCATCCCTTCGCCGCGCGCCACGAGGCGCAGCGGAAACGTCTCATGAGTGCCTCCAGCGACGTCCGCGCTCTCCAGCACCCAGTCCTCGATCCACACCTTGAACGGGTCCGAAGTCGCGCCCGCGAGGCCCGCGGCCCCGCGCGCGAACCGCTCCTCGGCCCGGAACTGGTCCCCCTCGACGTCGGTCAAGGCGAAGTGCCCCATATAGGCCTGATTCGTGGACCATTCCGAGGGTCCCCCAGGATGCTCGGGCGAGAGAGCGTTTCGGAAGATCGTGAACTGGAAGCCGAAGTCCCGTCCGTCTTCCGACGAAAGGTTTCCGGTCACGTACCACCACTCGGTCCGGAAGCCCGGATGTGACCCGTAATCCGTCGGAAAGTCGAACGTGCGCGGAGCCGTGGCGCGCAGGTAGCCCACGGTGTCGCCACCGAGGGTCTCGAGCAGCGATAGACGCAGCGCGCCGGCGTCTGGCGTCCGATCGCAGCCTGTCACACCGGCGACCAGCAACGTCCATGCACCGAGAAGGACCGCACAACGCGCGTCGGGCATGGTCATTCGCCCCTCAGCGCCGCGGCAGGCGGAGTCCTCGCCATGCGCCACGCCGGATAAATCCCTGCCAGAAGCGCTCCGACGAGGGCCAGCGCTACGGCCTG
>JADFLD010000260.1 GCA_022564535.1 Gemmatimonadota bacterium | reverse complement strand
CAGCTGTTCGGCATCTTCTCGTGCGTCGACGGAGAAATCGCGCGAATTCAGGAGCACTCCTCCAGGATCGGCGACTTTCTGGATACGATGACGGACCGGGTCGTCGAACTGCTACTGGTAGGCGCCATCGTGCTCTCTCTGCGCGATCGGGTGGATTCTGCGAGCGCGCTCACAGCGGGCTTGGCGGTCCTCGGAGGCATCTTCCTGCTGACGAACAGCTCCGAAAAATTTCGCTCGGCCTGGCAGATGGGGTACCCGAAGCGTCGGCTCGAGCGGTTTTTCTATCTCTTCTGTGCGGGAAACGATGGCCGTCTGTTGATGCTGTCAGTCGGACTGGTCGTAGGGGAACTCACCGGGAATGGCGAGTATCTGCTCTGGATGCTGTGGGCGCTGGCCGGAGCGACGTACGTCAATTTCTTGGCTCGAATCGGACTCGTTTATCGACACTTCAGCGCCGAGGACAATTCTGAGGCATGAGTGACGCCGATCTAGAAGTGCCCGATGAGGCAGCGTTCGCCGAATTCATTCGTGGTCGCGGCCCCAAGTGCCTGATCGTCGTCCGCCACGGGGAGACCGCCTGGAACGTCGAGGGGAGACTCCAGGGCCAGAAAGACGTTCCGCTCAACAGTCGAGGCCGGGGGCAAGCGAGCGCGGCGGCGCAGTTTCTGGGAGATGTGCCGCTCGTTCGCATTCACTCCAGCACTCTGCAACGTTGCCAGGAAACGGCACGCACCCTCGCCGAGGGCAACGTCAGCCGACCCGAGGTGTCTTCCACCGACCTGCTCAGGGAAACCGCGCTGGGGATTCTCGAAGGCGAGTTGAAGGCCCGGCAGTCGACCCAGGAGCTGACCAGGCTCTATCAGGCGTTCTCCAGCGATGAGATTCACTTCCGCATCCCGGGAGGCGAGAATCTGCACGACGTCGCCGCCCGCGTGCAACGCTTCTTCGTCGACCACGCCAAACAGCTGGATGGGCCCGGGGTTCACCTGATCGTCGGTCACAGGAACGTGAACAAGATGATCCTGAAACACCTTCTCGGGCTGTCGTTCGAGCAGGGCCTTCGAGTGGAGCACGAGCACCCGCGACTCTATCTCTACTTCGACGGACCGAAAGAGCTCTGGTCCTGCTGGCTGGAGGAGGGCACGGCCGCGCACCTCACGCGGGGGTATGCCACCACGGTGGACGACGGCGCCTACGCCTGATCGAGCCCCGTCGCTCTCCGTCTCACCTCAGATCTCTGAAGAACGCACGGATGTCGTCCAACAAGAGCTCAGGCTCCTCGAGCGCCGCGAAATGTCCGCCGCGCGGCATCATGGTCCAGCGAACGATGTTATACCGTGCTTCGGCCCACTTCCGCGGAGAGAAGAGGATCTCCTTCGGGAAGATCGCCACACCGGTCGGCACCTCGATGTATCCCACGGGGCGGGTGGGTCGTGTGTTCCCCGACTCGTAGTAGAGTCGACTGGATGAGGTAATGGTCTCCGTCACCCAATAGATGGTGATATTCGTGAGCAGCTCGTCCTTCGTGAATGCGCTCCCGACGTCACCATCGTTGTCGCTCCATCCGTGGAACTTCTCGACGATCCAGGCGGCGAGCCCGGCAGGGGAATCGTTGAGGCCATACCCGAGTGTCTGGGGCTTCGTACCTTGGATCGCTTGATAGCCGCGTCCGTCGGCGAAGGCTCGGGCACGCTCCCGTCTCAGCTCCAGTTCCTCGACCGGAATCCCCTCTTCTGGGTCGGCCACTCCGGGCGGCGGGCCAGCGATCATGAAGTTGGAGTGCAGCCCGATGAGCCGGTCACCATAGTTGGCCGCGAGCACCCGGCTGATGATGGCCCCCCAGTCACCACCCTGCGCACCATACCGGTCGTACCCCAGCCGCTCCATCAAGGACGCCAGAATATCCGCCATGCGTTCCGGATTGTAGCCGGTTTCCGTGGGCTTGCCCGAGAAGCCGTACCCCGGCAGGGACGGGATGACGACGTGGAAGGCATCGGCCGGATCGCCTCCATAGGCCGCGGGATCGGTCAACGGGCCGATGAGATCCGCGAATTCGGCGAACGACCCTGGCCATCCGTGCGTTAGCAGCAACGGCACCGCGTCCTCACTGGCGGACCGCTGGTGGATGAAGTGCACGTCCAGCCCGTCGATCGTGGTCTTGAAGTGATCGAACTCGTTGAGCCTGCGTTCCTGGGCGCGCCAGTCGAAGTCGTCCTGCCAGTAGGCGAGGAGTTCCTCCATGTACTCCCGATTCGCACCGTAGTCCCAGCTCGTTCCGGGGATCTGGTCGGGGAGACGGGTGCGGGCCAGGCGGTCCCTGAGATCGGTAAGAACTTCGTCGGCGACATTGATCGTGAACGGTCGGATCGCGTCTGAGTCGGCGACGGTTTCCGCCGAAGAGGTAAACCCCCGACCGAAAGGTTCTGTCTCCGGGGGCGTGCCGGTGCAGGTCGCCAGCGACACGATGAGCCCGCCTGTCATCAGGCGAACGATGGGGTCGGACATGAAGCTCCTCACGCGGGTGGGCGGTGCGGCCGGACATGCCGTCGCTCGCGACCTCGTGCACTCGACGATCTGTGCAACGTAGACTACGCCTCCCGACTCCGGGTGGCTATCACGGGCCAGGTGTTGATCGGGGCCGTCAGGAGCTCCCGCGATCCCTCGGTCCTGGCGATCTCCGTGCGTCCGCGTGCGAGCGCACCTACCAGATCGTCATCGACTCTTCGAACAGGGCGGTCAACTCCTCCGCTCCCGCCGGCCTGGGCGACAGCTTGGTCACCCGGTGCTGCGGCAGCGTCGCCTCCACCAGTGCAGGTATGTCGAGCTCGGAGTAGCCGACGGCCACGAGTCCGTTCGGGATTTCCAGCTCCCGCATGAAGTGGATGACGCGCTCGGCGAGGACTTCGCCGGCTTCGCTCGGCGCGGCGTCCGACACGTCCGCACCCAAGGCGGACGCGGCTCTCAAGTGGCGCTCCGGGTTCGAGGAGGCTGTGAAGCGGACGACCGCAGGCGTGTTGAGTATGACGGACACGCCGTGAGGCACGAGCGGATGGTCGACGGAGTACCCGTCGGGCCAGTGATCCCGAACCATGCCGGCGACCGGGTACGACATGCCGTGGGGTAGATGGACCCCCGCGTTGCCGAAGCCGATTCCGGCGATCGCCGCGGCCAGGAGCATCTGCGCACGCGCCTCGTCGTCGCTCGGGTCGGCATAGGCTCTCGGGAGATACTCGGCCATCAGCTCGAGCGCGCGCAAAGCCCAGATGTCGCTGATGGGATTCGAGCCCTGGTAGGCCGGGCGCTCCAGGGGCCGGGCCGGCATGGGGCGCTGGTCGAAGGGCAAGGCGGTGTACGACTCCAGGGCATGGCTGAGCACATCCAGCCCCGTCGCCGCGGCCACCGCCGGGGGAAGCGAACGCGTGTTGTCCGAGTCCACGATCCCCAACGTGGGCTTGAGATACCGGTGCGCGATGCCTGTCTTCGCCTTCTTTTCCACGTAGTCGAAGATCGCGACCCCCGTCGTCTCGCTCCCTGTGCCCGCGGTGGTCGGGACCGCGATCAGCGGCCGGAGCGGACCGGGCACGGGACGCCCTAAGCCGATCGGAGCGTTGACGTAGTCGAAGAAGTCCGAGGGGTAGGTGGAATAGAGGTTCGCCGCCTTCGCGGTGTCGATCGTGCTGCCTCCTCCTACCGCCACGAAGGAGTCGAAGCCTCCGTCGGTCGCGAACTCCGCGGCGGCTCGAAAGCTCGCGTCGGTCGGTTCGATCGAGACCGCGTCGAAGACCTCGAAGTCGATGTTGTTCTGCTTCAGAGACGCCAGGACCGTCTCCCCCACCGGGTGGTCGAGAAGGGCCGGGTCAATGACCAGCATGGTCCGGCGAGCCTCGAGGTCTACCAGATCCATCCCGACTTCGCGGGTGATTCCCCGTCCGAACCGGATGTTCGACGCGGACATCTGGAAGGCGGTGTCG
>JADFLD010000008.1 GCA_022564535.1 Gemmatimonadota bacterium | reverse complement strand
CTCGATGTCCGGCGGGAGCCGGATCGTCACCAGCTCGTGTGCTTTGAACGACACGTCCTCAGCCACGAGTTGGGGCCACAGGGAAAAGATGCCGAAGTGCGCGACCGTCGCGACGATCATCGAGCCCCAGAACCACGAGCTGAAAGTCTTCTTGAGTCGATCGTTGGCAGTCTCCGCAAAGACCCTGACCTCAGGTACGGCTTCGGCTGTCATCGTCTCTCCCTTTGCATGCTTTCCTCTAACTGCGCGGCGAACACCACACGAACCACTCCAGCGGACACAAGCTCCTGCGTGAGCGCGTCCATGTACACGTACGGCACCTCACGATCCGCCCGAATTGAGATCACCAAGGCCCGCTCCGATGCTGCATAGAGGGGGCGGATGACCGTGGACACGTCCTCCATCGGGTAGCCCTGATCGTTGATGAAGACCGAGCCATCCCGCTCCATCCAAACCATGAGGATGTTCTTCTGCTTCTCGTCGATCTTCTGCGCGGCCCCGGCGACAGGCCATACGATGGGCCGGTCCCGGTCCGCCTGGAAGACGGTCGTGACCATGAAGAAGATCAGCAGAAGGAACGCGATGTCCGCCATCGACGACGACGGCACCTCCGAAGACGCCTTCGACTTCCGCTCAAACCCACCACCCTTTATCGACATCGGTCAGTTCTCCAGGATCTGGAGCGAAATACGCTCCGCGTGCGCAGCGTGCAGCGCATCGAGGACATCCATCATGTACTTGTAGGGCGCCTGCGGGTGCGTCTTCACCGCCGCGATGAGGTTGGGGTTAGCGCTCACCGCCGAACGCCAGAGTCCCTCGATCTCTTGCGGCCGCATCCGCTGAATCTGCTCGTTCTCGCCGCGCTTCACCTCGACGATCCCGTTGGGCTGAATAATCAGATGGAGGATGTTCTTCTGGCTGACCTCCGCTGTCTCACCCGGTTCGGGCAGAACGACCGCGAGTCCCTTGTCCTTGGGGAACGTCGTCGTGACCAGGAAGAAGATGAGCAGAAGGAAGGCAATATCTGCCATCGACGAGGTTGGGACCTCATCGCTCACCTTCGATTTCTTCGCATTCAGAATCGCCATATTCGTCCCGCCCCGCGTTCTTTAAGGTACTGGTTCAGCGCGCTCAAGTTCCGGTTGTCTACACCTCGCCCTTCCGACTACTCGCCGCCCCCGCCTTCCTCGGCCTTGGCCGCCGCCGTCTCAGCAGCAGGCCAACGCACGTCTTCCTTCACCACGATTTCGAGTCGACCGTCTTTCTCGAGATCCCAGGCAAAATTGAGGATGTCCTGAGCTCCGTGCTCCATGTCGACGATGAGCTGGTCGATACGGGTCACAAAGAAGTTGTACGCGATGTTCACCGGCACCGCGATCACGAGACCGGCCGCCGTGGTGAGAAGCGCGACCTTGATGCCACCCGCTACGAGCGTCGGATCGACGTTGCCCGCCTCCTCGATCGCCGCGAAGGCAAGGATCATTCCAGCAACGGTGCCGAGGAAGCCCATGAGCGGCGCGACGTTCGCAACGGTCGCGAGGATGACGAGACCGCGCTCGAGAAAGGCAAGTTCGATGGTTCCAGTCGTCGTCACGGCCGCCTCCAACTCCCCGGCGGCCAAGCGTCCGGTCTGGAGGCGACGCAGCCCTGCGACGAGAATCGCCGAGGCCGGCCCGGGGGTGTCGCAAGCGATCTGGAGCGCCTTATCCACGTCGCCCGACTTCGCCGCTTCCCGCACTTCCTCGAGGACCCTGGCGGTACCCCGATGCGCGATCTGGAGCGTGAAGACCTTCGCGATGATCACACCGAGCGCGACCAGCGAACACAAGACGAGTGGATACATCATCCATCCACCGTCCGAAAAGAGAGTCAGTAGCCGGTACTCCACGGAGAGGTCACTCCTAGTTGCCTGGAAGAATCTTGGGCCCGAGACGAAACCCGTAGCCGTCAACAAGGTCGACGCGCAATCTAGACAGGGCCTCGCCGCAGTGTCAACGAGCAGATCTGTGGGGAAAAGTACGGCGCTACGGCGTGCTCATTACGACCGCTCCTGACTTTCGCACGGTTTCGGGCGACGCAGACGCCCCCGCGAGTATGATCCGCAGGCGGTCGGGGTCCACGTCGCGCTCCAAACGTCCGCCGAGCGCGACCGAAATCTGGGAGGTTTCCTCACTCACGACGACGACGATCGCGTCGGTTTCCTCGCTCAGTCCGAGCGCCGCCCGGTGTCGCGTACCGAGCGTCCGATCTCTGATCGAAGACTGCGTGAGCGGCAAAATCGCTCCGGCCGTACGGATCTGGTCGCCGGCGATGAGTACCGCGCCGTCGTGAAGCGGGGAGTACGGAGTGAATATCGTGGTGAGCATCTCGGCGGAGACGCGCGCCTCGATGACGCTGCCCGTCTCGGCATATTCCCCCAGCCCCACATCCTGCTCGATCGCGATGATCGCGCCCTGACGAGCTCGGGACAACCGCTCGACGGCCTCGACGATCTCTTCGGCGACCCGACTGCCCTCCAACTGCTGGAAGGCGCGAATCATGCGACTCCGACCGATGCGTGCGAGCGCGGCTCTCAGCTCGGGTTGAAAGACTACCAGAACCGCGATGGCCCCATACTGGAAGACGGCCTCCAGCAGAGTCCGAATCAGAAGCAGGTCGAAGAGCCGCGACACGCCGTACATGAAGGCGAGAAGCACGACGCCGAGCATGATCTGCATGGCTCGGGTCCGCTGGATGACCAGCAGGACCCGGTACAGCAAGAAGGCGACAAAGAGGATCTCGGCGAGATCGGTCCAACCCGGTCGTAAGAACTGGAGTTGCTCCCAGATCCCCGTCACCTAGTCACCGCTCTCGACGACTCCCGGAGCCGGCCCTGGAAGGGGTCCCTCCCCACCCGGGAGGCCGAAGGCGCGGGGAGCCTTCTCCGGTGTCGGGGACGCCGTCTCCTCTGTCTTCGAGTCGGCAACACTCTGCGGCTCCACCGGCAGAGGAGGAAGCGGGTCTCCACGATTGAGCGCGGCGACGTCCGCCCGATCGAGCGTCTCGCGCTCGAGGAGAGCCTGAGCAATCGTCTCGAGCAGGTCCCCGTTCTCGCCCAGAACCTTGTGGGCACGCTGGTATGCCTCGTCGAGGATGCGCTTCACCTCCTGGTCTACCATGCGCTGCGTGTGCTCCGACACGGTGCGTCGCTGGGTGAGATCGCGCCCCAGGAAGACTTCCTGCGTGTTGTCCCCGATGGCGACCAGCCCGATCACGTCACTCATGCCGAACTCCGTCACCATGCGCCGGGCCCGTGCGGTCGCCTGCGCGATGTCACCACCGGCCCCCGTCGTCACCGCTTCCGGCCCGAAGATGAACTCCTCGGCTACGCGGCCTCCGAAGAGCATCGCGAGCTCCTTCTCCATCCACTCCTTCGTAAGCGAGTGGCGATCCTCCTCGGGGAAGCTGGCCGTAATCCCCAGAGCCTGGCCACGCGGAACGATCGTCACCTTATGGATCGGGTCGAGCCCCGGGAGTCTGAGCCCGATCACCGTGTGTCCGGCCTCGTGGTACGCGGTCAGCTTCCGCTCCTTCTCGGTCAGGACGAGGCTCCGTCGCTCGGCACCGAGCATGACCTTGTCCTTCGATTGCTCGAAATCGTGCATCGAGACCTTGTCACCGGCGCGGCGTGCAGCCAGCAAAGCCGCTTCGTTGCAGATGTTCTCCAGGTCAGCGCCGCTCATGCCCGGCGTTCCCTTTGCGATCATGGAGAGTTCGACATCGTCGGACAGTGGCAACTTCTTTGCGTGAACCCGGAGGATGCCCTCACGCCCCCTCACGTCCGGAAGACCGACGACGACCTGACGGTCGAAGCGACCGGGCCGCAGCAGGGCCGGATCGAGAACGTCCGGGCGGTTCGTCGCCGCCAGCAGGATGACACCCTCGTTCGACTCGAAGCCGTCCATTTCGACGAGGAGAGCATTGAGCGTCTGCTCACGCTCGTCGTGTCCGCCGCCAAGACCGGCGCCCCGGTGCCGTCCAACCGCGTCGATCTCGTCGACGAAGATGATGCACGGTGCGTGCGCTTTGCCTTGCTCGAACAGGTCCCGCACGCGGGAGGCGCCCACGCCTACGAACATCTCGACGAAGTCGGAGCCCGACATCTGGAAGAAGGGTCGGTTGGCCTGACCGGCCACGGCGCGCGCGAGCAGCGTCTTTCCGGTCCCCGGAGGTCCGACGAGCAGCACACCCTTTGGTAGTCGTCCGCCAAGTCGCGAGAACTTGGCCGGATCTCTGAGGAACTCGATGATCTCGTTGAGCTCCTCCTTGGCCTCATCGGCACCCGCGACGTCCGCGAACGTGACCTTCGATGTGTCCGGTGAGATCAGCTTGGCCTTGGAGCGGCCGAACTGGAACGCCCGGTTCCCACCCCCCTGCATGGTCCGGAAGATCCAGATCCAGAACGCGATGAAGAGAAGCCAGGGTAGCACTCCGAGCAGAATCGCCCCCCAGCCCGCCTGAGGCTGTTTCGCATCGATGATCACGTCTTGGGCGATCAACTCCGAAAGGAGCCCGTCCGTTACGTCGCCTGGGGTCCTTGTTTCGAATTCGACGTACTCCTGCCCGTCGATCGTGACCGGAGCCCGGAGTTCACCCTCGATCGCCCGATCGAAGAAGGTGACTTTGTGCACCCTCCCGTCGTCGAGATAGCTGAGGAACAGCGTATACGTGATCTCTGCGGGGGCAGCGTCCTGATTGTTCACCGTCTGAATCAGGAACCACAGCACCAGCGCCATGATCGCGAGGAACGCGGCATTCTTGGACAGGCGTCCGAACCGTTGGTCGGAATCTGGCTTTATAGGATCTCTTGACATCTTACATGCTCGAGCGGGCTTGGCGACGTGTTCAACCGCCTTCTAAATGCTCGCTATATATGGTAAATGGCGAAAGTCTTCAGCATGATCGAGTCCATACCCCACGAGAAACTCATTGGGTGCATCGAAACCCACCCAACGGGGCTCGACTTCCAGCGGTGCGAGCCGCTTGTGCAGTAGGGTGCATACGTCGAGGCTCCGCGGCTCCCGCGCTTCCAGACGAGGAATGAGCCACTTCAGCGTCGTACCGGTGTCGATGATGTCCTCCACGAGCAGTACGGCGCGGCCTTCGAAGGACACCCCCGTGTCGTACAGAAGCCGCACGTCGCCGCTCGACACCTTGCGGTCACCGTAGCTCGAAGCGACGAGAAAGTCGACATGGAGCGGTAGGCGGATCTCCCTCACGAGATCGGCCATGAAGATGAAGGCCCCCTTCAAGAGCCCGATCACCAAGAGTCGATCGGCAGACGTGTAGGTCGCCGAGATCTCCCGGCCAAGCTCCCGCACCCGGGCCTGCACCTCTTCGGCGCCGAAGACCACCCTGTGAAGCGCCTGCCCGCCGAGTTGTGCCGTGTCCACGCCTTCCGTCATCAGCCCATCCGAATTCTGAACGTGCTTCCCACTCCTTCGGCCCGAACCGTGCTCGTGCGCGCCACGCCCGCCACCCACAGGACCCGCCCCGCGCCGTCGACCAGCAATGGCACCTGGCCCCGCCGTCTCGACGGGATACGTGCCTCCAACAGGAGTTTCTTCAGTTTCCGGGTCCCGGCTCGAAGCACGATCCGATCCCCCGGCTCGCGGGCGCGCACCGTGAGGGGGAAGGCAAGGTCATCGACCGCGAAGACTTCGCGGTCGTCGCTCGGCGCGTCGTCTCCCTCGCACGTCCACTCGACGTCCACTCGACGTCCCCCAAGGACGGCTTCACCGATACCGGAGCTCGCGCCCGAGATACGGAGAGGCACGTCGGACGACTCCGGCGGGGACCGTTCGATCGAGAGTCGATCCAATTCGCGGCATAGGGCGAAGCCTCCCCCGAGGTCGACGCGATTGCCGCTCCGGGACGCGCCGGCAAACTCGACGACTCGGCGGGTTCCCACCTCATCGAGGACGCGTCCCAACTCCGCCGCCAGGTGCCGGATGACGCGTGCACGGAGCGCCGGAGGGAGTCGCTCGAGGGCGGCGCTGTCCCATGAGATGGAGCTGCCCGCGTTTCGGACGTCCAACCGGCTCAGCACATCGGGCAGAGCGCCACGCCACGCGGCTTCGTTCTCCTCCGCGAGGCGCGCAAGCCGCACGAGAGCACGCCGCGCCCCAGGAGCGACTCCGGCCTCCGCGTTCGGAAGGATCTGCCTGCGAATCACGTTTCGTGCGTACCGGACGTCTTCGTTCGACTCATCTTCACGCCATACCAACCCCACCTTCGCCGCATAGGCCTCGAGCTCCTCTCTCCAGAAACCGAGAAGAGGACGCGCGATGCCCGGGGGCCTGGTGGTCGGAATGCCCCGGAGACCCTCGATCCCGGTGCCTCGAAAGATGCGGAACAGCACGGTTTCCGCCTGGTCGTCGGCGTGATGTGCCGTGACCACCCGGGTCGCCCCAACGTCGGCTCTCAGCGATTCCAAGAACGCGTAGCGGGCGTTTCGAGCCGCGTCCTCGGACGTGGGAACCCTGTCGGCGCAACCGATCGTGACCGGAAGGTCCCAAGCCTGGCAGAGCCCGCGCACCCAATCGGCATCGGCCGCACTCTCCTTGCGCATGCGGTGATCGAAGTGACCGACCCGGAGGTCGGAGGGCGACATCGCATGAAAGCGCAGGAGGTGGAGAAGTACGCACGAGTCGAGCCCGCCCGAAAACGCGACCACGGTCGACCCTTCTTCGAGCGTGCCCACGGACGCCTCGAGATCGGTCCGAAAGCGGTCGACGAAGTCGACCACGCCGGTCACGGCGCCCCGGCGACGCGCACGGGCGGGAGCGGACGTCCGGCAACGTCGACCAGGACCTCTGAAAGCAGATCGGGTCGATCCGACTGGATCGCGTCGACGCCCCACGACAGAAGGCGCCGCATGTCATCCGGATCGTCGACCGTCCATACGTGCACCGGGATATTGCGCCGGTGCGCCTCCCGAATCAGCCACGGCGATAGAATGCGACGGCCCTTGAACCGCTCAGGCACTTGGAAGACGTCCACCGGCGGCGTGTACCTACGCCCCAGAGGAAGCCGGGAAAGAAGCCAAAAAAGCATGCACTGTCGACGGCTCGCGCCCCACGGTCCTGCATATCCCCGAGCCGCTTTCCGGTCCTCCTCGTGCTCCGCGGTCACGAGAACTCTGTGCTCTTCGCCAACGCTACGGATGACATCGACCAGCGGCCCGGCCACCGCCTTCTCCTTGGTTTCGACGTTCATCCACACGCCCGGGCACGCCTCGAGCACCTCCACGAGAGTCGGGATCCGGATACCCTTTCCGCGGTAGGACGGCTGGCCGTCCAGGTCCACGAAACGGTACCCGGCGTCCAGGTCGGAGAGTTCAGCCAGGGTGAAGTCGGAAACGGCCCCGGTACCCTCGGTCGTGCGGTCGACCGTGGCGTCATGGATCACGACGACCTGACCGTCTCGGGTCAGGCGCACGTCCATCTCGAGCATGTCGGCACCCCAGTCTGCGACGGCGGACCGGAACGCCAGCACAGTATTCTCGGGCGCGAGCTTCGCTCCTCCGCGGTGCGCCACGAGCATGGGTGCCCCCGCGAGGTACGTACGACCCGGGCGGGGTCTGAGCCAGGCAGCCATCGAGTCCTCAGCCCGCCGCGTGCGTCTCGGCCTCTACCCTCTCGATGTCGTCCGCGCTCAGCCCGTGGTAGAGATAGAGTACCCGGTCCATGAGGCCGCTCGTCATCTCGAGCTCTGCGCCGAGTCGCTTCACGTCGCCCGCGTCGTCCGGCTCGGCGAGACCGTCTTCCAGTTCGACGGCCCTGTTCGCGAGAAAGTCGAGGACGTCCACAACCACCTGGGGTCTCGGGTTGGCGGGAGAGAGAGAGTCGGGCATGACCTCCGCGAGGAGGAGGCCGCGGACGAATGCGAGCAGGCCGGGGAACGTCAGCTCCGTGATCGGCCCCTCGTCGAGGGCCTCCTCATCCGTGATGTGCTCCCACTCGAGCTCGTTCCAATAGAGGTCCTCGGCCTCTCCCATCAGATACCTCCGCGCCTCGTCGGTAATCGGGTCGTCCGACTCCACAGTAGGCGCTTCCATCGCTCGCTCGAGAACGCGCTCCATCCGCTCGCGGCGCCCTCCGATGAGCGTGCCGGCGCGATCGGTCATCATGATCCCCTCGATATGGGTGAAGATCAACTGAGTCGGCAAGATACTTCACCCAAGCGCCCGAGGAAATCTGGGCATGAGGCTGGCCGAAGACTCGATCGCGACCGATGTTCGAGCCGGCCCCTTCGCCCTAACGCGTAGCCCGCGCCACAGGAGACGTCGCACGTGAGAACCCGTTCCGATTGGTGGTCATGGACCAAGCGCGCGCGCGCGCTCGGCGCGACCGCAACGATACTCCTCGCGGCGGCGACGCACCCGCTCTCGGCTCAGGGCGTTTTTCTGCTCCGCCCCGACCGTGTCTTCGATGGGACCGAGATGCACGAAGGCTGGAGCGTGCTCGTTCGCGACGGCCTGATCGAGGCGGTAGGGCCGTCCGTATCCGAAGCAGGAGCGACGGAAGTCCCGCTCCCTGGAACGACACTTCTGCCCGGCCTGATCGAAGGGCACTCGCACCTCCTGCTGCACCCGTACAACGAAACGTCCTGGACCGATCAGGTCCTCCTCGAATCGCGGGCCGAGCGCGTGGCGCGCGCCACCGTCCACGCCCGCGCAACGCTCATGGCCGGCGTCACCACGGTCCGCGACCTCGGTTCCGAGGGAGCCGGCTACTCGGACGTCGGCCTGAAGGCGGCCATCGACAAGGGTGTGATCCCGGGACCACGTCTCCTGGTGTCCGGCCCGGCCATGGTCGTGACCGGTAGCTACAACCCAAAGGGCGCTCCCGAGTGGAATCTGCCCAAGGGCGCCGAGGAGACCGACGGCTTCGACGACCTGATGCGTGTGACGCGCGACCAGATCGGCCGCGGAGCCGACTGGCTGAAGGTCTACGCCGACTACCGGTGGGGCCCGAACGGCGAGGCCCGCCCTACCTTCACGCAACGTGAGCTCGAACTCGTCGTCGAGGTCGCGGAGAGTTCGGGCCGGCGCGTGGTCGCCCACGCCGCTACGCCAGAAGGCATGGAGCGAGCCGCACGAGCCGGCGTCCGCACCATCGAGCACGGAGACGGCGGGACCGCCGAAACCTTCGCGCTGATGGTGGAGCTCGGAGTCGCCTTCTGTCCCACCCTCGCGGCGGGAGACGCCATCGCCCAGTACGGGGGATGGAGGAAAGGGGTGGATCCCGAGCCGCAGCGACTCCTCGCCAAACGCGCAAACTTCCTGACGGCGCTGGAGTCGGGGGTGGAGATCTGTTTCGGAGGCGACGTCGGTGTGTATCCGCACGGCGACAACGTTCGCGAGCTCGAGCTCATGGTGGACTACGGCATGAACACCGTCGCCGTCCTGCGAGCCGCGACCGCGGGCAACGCGACCATCTTCGAGCTCGACGACCGTGGGCGTGTCGAAGTCGGGCTCCTCGCAGACCTCTTCGCGGTCCTGGGCGACCCGTCCCGTGACATCCGTGCGCTCCGCAACGTCGAGATGGTGATGAAGGGCGGCGAGATCGTCCTCGGCGGGGACGGGCGCCAGCGGTGAGGCTCCACGTGCATGTCCTCGACCGCGGCGGGCGCCGGATGAGCACCGTGTGATCGAGCGCGTGCGCACGTGGATCGAAACACGGGTCGCAGGAAAAACTTGGTGGTATCGGGCTCCCCTGCTTCTGATCTTCGCCTGGATGCTCAACGGATACCTCGTCGACGCCGCCTCGTCCTCGATCTTCGACGGCATCAACCTCGGCTTCCACGAGATGGGTCACGCGGCATTCAGCTGGTTCGGCAATCGCATTTTGACGACGGCCGGCGGAACGATCTTCCAACTGGGAATTCCGATCGCGGCAGGAGCTTACCTCCTCCACAGGCAACGCGACCCTTTCGGGGCCGCGGTGTGTGTCTTCTGGCTGGGGACGGCGCTGACGGGGGCCGGGGTGTACGCGGCGGACGCCCGGGCACAGGTACTCCCACTCGTGTCACCCTTCGGACCGGTCGACGTAGACAGCCACGACTGGACCGTGCTGCTCATGAAGTACGGCAAGCTCTCTCAGGACCAGCGAATCGGAGGAGCGCTGCAGCGAGCCGGCATCTTCTCCATGATGCTTTCCCTGGCGCTGACCGCCTGGGTCCTCCGGATCATGGCTTTGGCGACGGCGCGCGACGAAGCCTCACCGTCCACCGGAGCGTAGGCAGCCGCTGAACACGCCTGTTCTGTAAGGGAGGCACGCGCCGTCGGACGGGGAGGACACGCCGAGCGCGGCATACGCCGGCCGGGCTGCTAAAGTCAGTCCCGACATGGACAGCGCAGCGGAACTCCTTTGAGCAGAGGCCGCGGACGCACTAATGAATTCCCCCGGCGCGACCGAAAACTCTATGAAGGGTTCCGCATTCACGGCTGGAGGGAGCATCGTGTACGACCCGAAGGCTACACCGAGCGACTGGTCGGAGACGCTTTCAGAATCTACCGAGCAAGCTCGGGAGCATGCGCTCGCCTGGAAGCAATCCAGCGCGCCGCAGAACCGCAGATAGAGGGCACGGTCGTCGCGGCGGCGGCCGTGCTCCTCGCTGCCGTGATTGCCTGGGACGTGCATGTCATGACACGCCCTCAGAACATGCCACTTCCCGCCGACGAGGCCGTTGACCTTCGATGGTTCCTGGCCGACGCCGTGGAGCTCATCGAGAACTTCCGAGCGGAAGAGGGTCGATTGCCCAGCCGGGCCGATCTGGGGGATCTGCTCGGGGACTCGTTTTCTCTCGAGATCCGAGGACAGATGTATGTCATCGGACTCGAAGGCGCGGGCACGAGCGTCCGGTACGACGGGAGTGTGCCGCTCGACGAGTGGGTTCTCGGAGCCGGGCCGGTCGGCGCCCAAGGCGACGCGCCATGAAAGCCCATCGCGCTTCGTGCCGTCGCGGATTCACTCTTATGGAGTTGCTCACAACCCTGATCGTGGTAGGGATACTCGCGGGCGTCGCCATTCCTAAACTCCAGGCCGCGATTTATAAGGCCGAGGCTGCGAGGGTCGCGGCTGACATGACCCTCGTCCGGACCGCGATGTTCCAGTTCCGTGAGGAAAACGGCAGCCTTCCTTCCACTGCAGACTGGGGGGCGATCCCTCCTGATCTCGTCCCCTACCTCAACATCCAATTCACGTACAAAGATCTGGACTATCGGTTGGTCACAACCGACGGACAGGGCAGGATCGACTTCAAGGTCCGGTACGCGGTCGAGTCAAAAATAGGCGTCGCGCTCCAACGGTTCAGCCGTCCTGGCAGCGAGGCCGGGAGCGTGCTCTGGACTGCGTTGGAGATGAGATGGAGGCTCCTCGAGGACAACGGGTGAAACACGGGCACCGAACACTCTATGGAGACCTACCGAAGGGCCGGCGATAGTTCTTCCTTTTGGTTCAGCAATGAAGCCCTCGCGAGCTCCACCAACGTCCAATAGGGAGCTCGATATCCGTTTTCGTCCAGGAAGCGTGCGTCCCGTTCAAGCATTTCCTGCTTGAGGGCGGGACTCACGGTCGAGACGAGCGAGGACACCCGGAGCGCAGCTTCCGCCGGCATCCCCTCCGGAATCGCCGGCTGCCTTCCCAACAACGACTGCACGATCGAAACGCCCTTGAGCAGTCTGGCCACGGGCAGCGCGAACCAGGCGTACCCGAGATCGGAACCACGGTCAGCATCTTCCAGAAGCGCGTCGGTAATCGCGTTGTCCAACCGATAGTCCAAAAGCGCCGCCACATTACGCCATTCGACTACGGCGCGGAGCTGGGCGTCGTATTCCAGGTCGGACGGTACGATCGTCTGGAACTCTCGGACGCCCATCGCACCCAGCCAGCGCACGAGGCCTGGCGCCGACATCGCGGAGCGAATCGACCAGAGTTCCACGCCTTCGCCACGATAGGCGTGGTACACCACTTCCGAGCAGAACATCTTCGACGGCTCCGACCAGTCCATGGCGAAGTCGTAGGGAACGTGTTCATTCTGGAACCGCTCCAGCATCGCCGCCGCCGCCCGATGGGGCAGGAGCGGATCGTCCCTGAGCGCAGGGTGATCCGGCCGCAACCTCAGGACAACGATTCGGTGCTTCTTGCTCTCGAGATACTCCTCGACCGTCGAGATTGCCGAGCCCACTTCGATGAGCGACTCGATGACGGTACCCACCCCCGTGTCGGCGTCGACATGTGCGAGCGCGGCGTGCGAAAAGGTGTTGGCGAAGTCACTGCCTCGAGCGATCAACGCGGATGTCGGAGCACCCCCCCGAGAAAGCAAGACATCGCCGGAGTGGACCCGCACGCCCTCGATTTCGATGAACGGAGTCTCGCTGGGAATCGACTCGATCTCGACGAGCGCCGGCAAGGCATCGGGCCCAGCCTGCACCAGAGCCTCCTCTATGGCCATCCGGCCGCCGAACACGACACGGTAGAGAGCTTCATGCGTCGGTCTGACGGCGGGCCAAGACGCCGCAGCCCGCGTCACCGCTACCCGCACACGGAGGACGAACGCTTCGGCGCCGGGCAAGAGCGCGGGGTGGGACGCCCCAAGCAGCGCGTATGCGAATTGTAGCTCCGCGAGGACCTCGAGAAGACGTATCGGAGGCGTCTCGCTTTCTCCAATCTCCGCGAGAAGAAGTTCGCCCGCACGGCCGACCTCCTCAGCTCGAATCCGGGCCTCCGGGGCCGGCGTCTCTCTCGCACGCACGAACTCCTCCTCGAGGGACGCGAAGAGGTCCGATGCGTCCCAGCGAAACGCTGTCGCCTCCCCAACGTAAGGAGTCGGAACCGGACCGGCTGGACGGAGAAGAAACAGGCACGCTGCGCCGAAGACGAGCAGAAGCGAACGGAAGAGTCTCCCCCGGCCGGTACGAGATGCGTTGTCCATTGTGCCAAGCTGCCCGCCCCTCGACGAAAAAGCGATGCCTCATCGACGCTCACCTGCCGAAACTCGTAGCCTGACCTTGTTTCGCTGTGCGAAGGCCAAATTCCGCTTCGCGTATTTGCATGGGCTCTACGATCGACACGCCGGAGTGAAGAGTATCGTGAACCATCGCCTTCGATCACTCGCGCTTCTCGCACTCGCCTGTCTTCCCGACTTGGCCATTGCGCAAGTCGCCGCGTATCCGACGCCGGAGGAGTACGCCGAACGGGCCGAACGGGCGAAGAACGCACCGCTCTTCCAGTCGCACGAGCCGATCCGGATGACGCTGCTTACGGACATCGATTGGCTCCGCGACAAGAGAAGCGACTCCACGGAGGTCGAGGGCACGCTCACCTTCATCGACCTCGATGGCTCCGAGGTAGTGAAGCCTGTCGATACGCGCACGCGCGGCACCTTCCGCCGAGACAAGACCAACTGCAACTTCCCGCCGCTCAGGTTCGACTTTCCGAGAAAGCAGATGGAGGGGACGGTCTTCGAGGGCCAGAACAAGCTGAAACTCGTCACCCCCTGCAACGACCGACGAGACTCCTTCCAGAACTACGTCTTCGACGAGTATCTCGCGTACCGTGTCCTCAACATTCTCACGCCGTACAGCTTCCGCGTTCGTCTCATAGAGATCACGTATGTGGACATCGAGGACGACTACGGCACCCGCACGAAGTACGGCTTCCTCATCGAGGACGAGGAGCGGATGGCCGAGCGCAACCGAGCGACCTACGTCGAGATCCCTGAGCTGATGCCTACCCAGGCGGACGGGCCCCAATCCGTCCTCGTTGCCCTGTTCAACTATATGGTCGGCAACCTGGACTGGGACCAGGTCAAGTTCCACAACGTCAAGCTCATCCGCACCGAAGACGAACGGCTCATCACGGTGCCTTACGACTTCGACTTCGTCGGCGTCGTGAACGCCCGGTATTCGACACCACCGCCGGGGCTCACCGAACGGAACGGGATCCGACGCGTCACCCAGCGCCTATTTCGCGGATTCTGTCGGGATGAGCTGGTGCACGCGTCCGCCGTGGCTCGGTTCCAGGAGACGCGCGAGGAGATCGTCGCACTGTATCGGGACTTCGCGGCGCGGGGCTTCGAGCGATTCGATGAGGACGACGCCAAGAATGCGCTGAAGTTCTACCAGAACTTCTACAAGGTGATCGACGACCCCGAGGAGTTCGAGGACGAGATCGTCGACGACTGCCGCCCGACTGGAGTCTGATCCACCGAGAAAGCCCCCTCCCGAAGAAGGGACTCGAAGCCCCGACGACGCGATCCGATTCCACGCTTCCACCCCGGGCCCGCCCTCAGGTCAGGCGAAGTGGGACTCGACTCTTGGTTGGCGGACCCCGTCGACGTCGACGTCGAGTTTTTCGTCGTAGAAGCAGACCAGACCTGCGATCGGGGCCGCCTCCGGCATCGGCGTCCGGTAGCTCCAAGCGATATCGTGCTCGACACGGCCGTTGATCGACACCGACCAATAGGTGGCGTCACCCTTGTAGGGACAGGATGACCGGGTGGGGCTCGGCTCGAGCAGGTCCAAGTTGACGTCGGTCATCGGCAGGTAGTGGCGAGATGGCGCTCCGGTCTCGAAGAGCATCGTTGGCTTGTGCGAGTCCGCCAGAACGAGGCCCTCGATGCTCACGACGACGTGCCGCGACGATGCGAGGGCGTCGACGCGCGTGAACGGGCTCCGCGGATGGACGAAGACCTCGACGTCCTCTTCGAACCACCGGTCGACGGCCGTAAAGTCAATCGTCACGAGTCCCCT
>JADFLD010000259.1 GCA_022564535.1 Gemmatimonadota bacterium | reverse complement strand
AGACAGCGATCTCCATCATTCAGCGCCGCGTGCCAACAGCTCGCGCACCGTGGCAGCGCCCGACGCGAGCGCCTCATCCAGGCGCTCCGGATCTTCCACACCGGCCTGAGCCATATGCGGACGCCCACCCCCACGGCCACCCACCAGCGCGGCGACCTCGCGGACCACCGCGTCGGCCCGCACGCCCCTCGAGATCATGTCGTCCGTAACGAACGCGAGAAGCGCCCTTTTCTCGCCCGGCATCTCGGCGGCGAGCACCGCGACCCCGCTCTCTCCCGAGGACAGGAAAGAATCGCCCCACTTCCGGGCATCTTCGACCCCTCGGGCCTTCAGCCTCAGTCCGCGGTATGACGCGGCCCCGCCTCCCTCGAGTTCGATCTCCTCCTCGACTACGACGGACTCACCCGATCCACCCTGCGACCGGAGCTCATCGAGCAGAGCTTCGAGCTCAGCCTTCTCTTCGAGAAGCTGTTCGGCCCGGCGAGGCAGGTTTTCCGGACGAGTCTTGAGGACCGCTGCTGCCTCTCCGAGGGTGCGCTCCTGCTCGGTAAAGTACCTGTACGCGCCGCGCCCGGTTACCGCTTCGATACGACGTACACCCGCCGCGACGCCCGACTCGCCTACGACTCGGAAGAGTCCGATGTCCCCGGTGCGGGTAACGTGTGTGCCACCGCACAATTCCATGCTCACTCCGGGCACGTTCACGACGCGCACCCGATCGGCATATTTCTCCCCGAAGAGAGCCATCGCACCGGATGCGACCGCGTCGGCGTACACGCGCTCGTCGATCTCCACCGGGTGGTTGCCCCAAACATTTTCGTTCACGATCGCCTGGACGTCGTCCAGCTGAGCCTCCGTCATCGGCGCGGTGTGGGCAAAGTCGAATCGGAGGCGATCAGGAGCCACGAGCGATCCACGCTGCACCACGTGCTCACCCAGAACAGAACGCAGCGCCGCATGCATGAGGTGGGTCGCCGTGTGATTGCGGATCGTGTCATACCGCACCGACGAGGGTACCTCCGCAGCCACGCGCAGCGGCGAAGAGGGCTCGGTCGGGAAGTCTCCTTCCACCAAGCCGGTCACCGCCGTACATCCGCTGACGTTGGCGACGTGATCGATCGTGAGCGTCCAGCCTTCCCCCCGAACGACACCGCCGTCCGAAATCTGCCCGCCGCTCTCCATGTAGAACGGGTTCTCCGACAGCGTCAATCCGAGCCTCTCGTCTGCGATCCTGTACGCGAGCACCTCCGTCTCGACGGTGAGCCGCTCGTACCCGATGAATTCCTGTTCTCCATCGCTGAGCGTGACCCACCCCTCCCCATCGGTTCCAGCGTCGCCACCGGTGGTATGGGATGCCCGGTCGGCCCGGGAACGGGCCCGCTGAGCTTCGAGCGCTTCTTCGAAGCCCGTGACGTCGACCTCGTAGCCCTTCTCCTCCGCCATCAGCTGTGTGAGGTCGAGGGGGAATCCGAACGTATCGTACAGCTTGAACGCCTCCTCTCCGGCTATCGTCCCCCCCTCCCCAGACGCGAGCTCGGCAAAGCGCGACATTCCGCCCTCGATCGTGTCCAGAAAACGCTCCTCCTCTGCACGAGTCGCTTCGACGAGGTGGTCACGGCGAGTCAGGAGATCGGGATACGCCTCGCCCATGGCGTCGACAACCGCATCGACGACACCGCACAGCGTCGGCTCGCGCTGGCCGAGCAGCCATGCGTGTCGCACGCCCCGCCGGAGGATGCGGCGAAGCACGTAGCCGCGCCCTTCGTTGGTGGGGTATACACCGTCCGAGAGGAGGAAGGCGACAGCGCGGGCGTGGTCCGCGAGCACCCGGTAGCTGACGCCCTCTTCGGAGTCTCGTTCGTAGGGTCGTCCCACCAGCTCGGCCACCCGGTTCAGGAGGGGCTCGAAGAGATCCGTGTGGTAGTTGGAGTCCGCACCCTGGAGCACGGCCGCGATCCGCTCGAGGCCCGCACCCGTGTCCACGCAGGGAGCCGGAAGCGGATGGAGCGTCCCCTCCCCGTCGCGATCGAATTGCATGAACACCAAATTCCACAACTCGATGATCTGGCCGGAGTCATTGAGTGCGACGAACTCCTCGGTGCTCGTAACCACCGTGCGGTCGTCCCGCAGGTCATAATGGAGTTCGGAGCATGGACCGCACGGGCCCGTGTCGGCCATCTGCCAGAAATTGTCCTTGTCGCCGAGGCGGTAGATCCGCTCCGGAGGCAGCCCGATCTCGTCGGCCCACAAGGCCGCAGCCTCGTCGTCTGACTCGTGCACGGTCGCATAAAACCGCTCGGGGTCCAGCCCGTAGACGTCTGTCATCAACTCCCAAGCGTACCGAATGGCGTCACGCTTGAAGTAGTCGCCGAACGAGAAGTTCCCGAGCATCTCGAAGAATGTGTGATGCCGAGTCGTCCGCCCGACTTCCTCGAGGTCGTTGTGCTTGCCACCGGCTCGTACGCACTTCTGAGACGTGGCAGCTCGCCTGAAGCCGCGGTCTTCCTGGCCGAGGAAGATGCGCTTGAACTGCACCATCCCGGAATTCGTGAACAGCAGCGTCGGATCGTCGGCGGGCACGAGCGTGGAGCTGGGCAGAACCTCGTGTCCATTCTCCCTGAAGAATTCCAGGAATCGACTACGGATTTCGGCGGTCTTCATCGTCGTATCAGCGTGCCGCTCGAGCCTCAACAAGGGGATCGGAGCATGTGAGACGCGCTCCGACGTTGGGGAGCAAAGATAAGGGCCCCGAACGAATCTGTCGTCCAGGGCCCCGAGTGCTCGCTCGCCCAGGCTCAGTCCGCGGCAACCTCCACAACCTCGACAGCCTCCTCGACCTCTTCGCCCGCCGCCTCGTCTTCGTCCTGGTCCAATCCGAGCTCCTTGCGGACCCGTACCTCGATCTCGTCGGCAATGTCCTGGTTTTCGCGGAGAAAGGCTTTCGAGTTTTCCTTGCCTTGTCCGAGCCGGAGGTCGCCGTACGAAAACCACGACCCGGACTTGTCGACGATTCCGTACTCCACGCCGAGGTCGACTAGCAGGCCCAAGTGGCTGACGCCCTCATCGTACATGATGTCGAATTCGGCCTGACGGAACGGTGGGGCACACTTGTTCTTCACGACCTTCACGCGCGTCCGGTTCCCGATGACGTCCTGTCCATCCTTTATAGCTCCGATGCGCCGGATGTCGAGGCGCACCGACGCGTAGAACTTCAGTGCTCGGCCGCCCGATGTCGTCTCCGGGCTACCGAACATGACCCCGATCTTCTCACGGATCTGGTTCGTGAAGAGCACACACGTGTTCGACCGACTCACCGCGCCAGTAAGCTTGCGCAGCGCCTGGCTCATGAGGCGCGCCTGCAGGCCGACGTGTGTGTCGCCCATCTCGCCCTCGATCTCGGCCCGTGGAACGAGGGCCGCGACCGAGTCGATGACCACGATGTCGATGGCGTTGCTACGGATGAGGACTTCGGCGATCTCGAGGGCCTGCTCTCCCGTGTCGGGCTGGGAGACCAGCAGGTAGTCCACGTCCACGCCGAGCTTGCGGGCGTAACCCACATCGAGCGCGTGTTCCGCGTCGATGAAGGCCGCGATTCCGCCCGAGGCCTGGGCGTTCGCGATGATCTGAAGACAGATGGTGGTCTTCCCCGACGATTCGGGTCCGTAGATTTCGCTGATGCGGCCCCGAGGAATACCGCCGATCCCGATCGCAGCGTCGAGATTGATCGCGCCCGTCGAAATGACGTCGATCGTGCCGAGTCCAGGGTGCTCCCCCATCCTCATGATCGCGCCCTTGCCGTAGGCTCGTTCGATCTGCGCGAGCGCGGTATCGAGCGCCTTCTGCTTGGGATCGGTCTTCTTTGGATCGGCCTTCTTCTCTTCGGTCATCTGTGCCGTCGCCATCTCTCCTCCGTTGCCTGACACCCCGTATTTCGGGACTCGGCACCAAAGTATAGGACCCGAAGAGAAAGCGAAAGTGTCTCGTGCTTCTCCTCGTAACGTGCCAAGC
>JADFLD010000007.1 GCA_022564535.1 Gemmatimonadota bacterium | reverse complement strand
GCTCCCGCATTGACCGCAAAAGCGTCCACCCAGAGTCGCCCCACAATTCTGGCAGAAGTTGCCCGTGGCAGGTTGGTCGCACTGGGGACAAAACGGACCCTTCCCGGCAGGCGTCATCGGCGAATGGCGTTGAAGAGAAGCGGCCACGTCGCCACGGTCTGGGCTCGATAATTCGGCTGAAAGCCGAAGAGGACCACCGATCCCTCACCGATGTCGGCTTCCAGAATCGCGGGCCTACCGGCGACGTGCTGGCCACCGAGCATCCATCCCGATAGGAGCGGGTCGCCTGAACCGTACCGGGCCGCAACACGAACCCGCGCATCGTTCACTTCGTACGCCATGCTCGATCGCCAATACCACGCCGCCACTTCTCCGCGCATCCCCTCGTTCAACTCGGACGAGCCGTCGAGCACCAGCCTGAGAATGGAGCCTGGAATGTAGAAGTCCGTGCTCGTCAGATTGGCGGTCACATCCCGGATGTCCAGATCGAAGAGGTCACGAACGAAGTCCGTCGCACTTTCTATCGCGACCACCCGGCCACCGCCCTCGACGAACGCAGCCACCGCGGCGGTGCCCACGTCGCCCAATCCACCGGTGTATTGCGGCGGAAGCTGACCCTCTCGGAAGCCGTCGACGATCGACGCCGCGTCCTGGGTCTGGAATATCAGGACATCGTAGTCTGCGAGGGCCCCGGCCCGGATGTCCGCGTCGTGCAACGTGTCGTACTGCATCTCATGCCGATCGAATACCCACCGCTGCCATCCCTCAGGCATCGGCTCCTGCCAAGACTTGTACATTGCCACCCGAGGAGCGTCCGGCCCGGTGAGGTGGCCCGGCAGACGGAAGTCGAAGTCCGGTACCTCGATGGGGTCGGAGAGCGCCACGTTCAGCGTACCGTCGACGGCGACGGCGTCGAAATCGAGCAAGTACCCGAGCGTGTGCGCCGTCACGTCATACGGCCGTTGCGGCGGTCCGCCCGGATACTCGCGAAGATCCGGATAGTGCTGAACCTCCAGCATGGTATTCGCAAAACCGGCGTACGGCTGATTCATGGGGATGACGTAGCTACCTTCGGGGAAGAGCACGCCGTCCACCATGAAGTCGGCCTCGGCCCGGTGGACTTCGACGTCGGCCATGGTGAGGACACGAAGCGCGTACGTGATTCCCGCGTCGTCGTCCTGGGCGGTGGCTGGAATGATCCACGCATCCGGCCACGCATCCCACTTTTCGATCGCCCGCTCATTGATCCGGTAGAAGTTTTCGAGCCAATACAGCCGGTTCCGGGCCGCGTTCGTGAGCAGCGCCAAAGCCCCCGACTTCTGGTACTCGACGATGTCGGACAGACCCCACGCTCCGCCCTCCCAGGGATCTGGAAAATTCCAGGAACGCTGACTGGCGTCGAAGTTTCTGCCCGGCCCGAGTCGCTCGGGCGCGATCGTCACGGGCGTCGCCATCTGGGCCGACGCGGTCTCGGACAGAATCCGTGCCCCCGCGTGGTAGTGTTGGTACGCTCGGGCCGGCGTGAAAGCGTCGTACTGCGCGTTCACGACCACGCCCTTCTTGCCCTGAGCGGTCAACTCGGCCGCCATGTACGTCCCGAGCTGGCTGACCGCAGCAGTGAGAGCGGGATCGATGTTCGGTTCCCACGGCTCGATGTACGGCGGGAAGAAGATCCGGGCTCCGGTACCTCCCATCTGGTGGATGTCGTGCACGATCTGCGGATGCCAGGCGTTGTGCGCCTTCTCCACCGTCAGGATCGTCTCATCCTGTGTGAAAGCGTACCAATCGCGGTTGTTGTCGTGGCCCACGTAGAATTGGTACAACCAGGGGAGGGGTGCGCCTTCGTACTCGGTGCCCACGTGGCTCATGTACCAGTCCGCGACCCACTGGAGGCCGTCGGGGTTGAGCGAGGGAATCTGAAGAAGGATGACATTGTCCAGGATCTGCAGAATCTTGTCGCTGTTTGAGCTGGCCAATTCGTACGCCAGGTTGGCGGACATCTGGCTCGCACCCACCTCGGTCGCGTGGATGCCCTGCGTGATCAGAACGACCGTCTTGCCTTGCTCGAGGAGCCACGCTAGCTCCGCATCGTCGGCGACCCGTCGCGGATCGGCAAGCTTCATCTGGATCTCATGCAGCTCGTCTAGGCGGGCATGGTTTTCCGGACTCGTGATGGTAAGCATCACGAAGGGGTTGCCCATGGTCGTCGGCCCAAGCGTGTCCACCGTCACCCGCGCACTCGACTCCGCAAGGCGCTCGAAGTACGACGTCAGAGCAACCCAATCCGCGAGCTTTCTGTCCTCGCCGATCGCGAACCCGAAGTGCTCGCGGGGCGTCGGAACGCCCTGGGCCCGTAAGGGTGGGGCTGCGAGCAATACGGCCAAGAGAGCCGTCGAAATCCGGCGCATCAAGAGGTGTCCTCCGTGCGGCCGGAGACCGTACCTCGTCCTCGACCGAAGTGTTTCAAGTGGCCCAGCATGGTACCTCAGGTCCGCAACGCCGGCAACGGAGTCATGGGTGACGTTCGTGAACGGATTTACCCGTCGCCTCGGCGAGAGCGTCGAACAGCTCTTCTTCGCTGAAAGGCTTGCGCAGCAGCGCCGAGACGCCAGCCCCGAGCGCCTTCTCGGCGAAGTCGACGCCGTAGCGCCCGGTCATCAGAATGACGGGCAATTTGCTCGCCGTGACCCGGACCCCTTCCAAGACCTCCGCGCCGGACATTCCGGCAAGGTGCAGGTCGAGAAGAAGGCAGTCAGCGTCGTGCAGCGCCGGCGAATCCAGGAACTCGAGTCCCGATCCGTGCACTTCGTTACGCACGCCGACAGAGGTCAGAAGACGCGCGAGCGCCCGACGCACCGACAGGTCGTCATCGACGATCGCGACGAGGCCGTCGAATGAGCTCGAGCCCCGACGCTCGCGCGGGACCGGGCCCGTCACCGAAGCGCACTAGGCCTGGCCGACGGTCCCTCCGCCGGCAGTCGAATCGTGAACGCCGAGCCAGTTGGCGTCCTTCGCTCGGCCCAGAGCTTGCCGCCGTGGGCTTCGACGATGGTGCGACTGATGGCGAGGCCCATCCCTAGACCCTCCGCCCTATGTGACACGAAGGGGGCGAACAAGTCTTCGGGGTCACCCTCTGGCAAGCCCCCTCCCGTATCGATCACCAGGACCTCGACTTCTGCTCCCTTTTGTGAGGCTACCACATTGACCTGCCTGGGATCCGATGTCCCTGATGTCGCTTCGATCGCGTTCATCAACAGATTCAGAAAGACTTGCTTCAGCTGAATCGCGTCCGCGCGCACGGACATCGAGCCCCCGTCCGATCCCTCGCTGGTCACCTCCACGCCCCGTGCGATCGACTCGCTCCGAAGCAAGTCGATGACCTCCTGGATCAGGGGCAAGACTTCGACGGCTTCGGGCTGCGGCTCCCCGCGGTGGAGGAGTCGTCTTATGCCCGAGATGACCTCGCCCGCGCGCAGACCGTCCTCGGAGATATCGCGAATGGCTTCCTTGGCCTCCCCGACATCGGGCGGGTCGCGATCCAGCAGGTGTTTCGCTGCCTGCGCATTCGCGACGATCGCCGCAAGTGGTTGATTCAACTCATGCGCGATCGAGGCGGTCAGCTCACCCATCGTCGCGACCCTCGCCACATGCGCCAACTCGGCACGATGCCGTCGGTCGGCCTCCCTCGCCGCCACCTCGTCGCTGACGTCGAAGGCGACCTCGAGGTACCCTGAGGCGCTCCCGTCGTCGTCGTGCTGCGGCACGAGGCTCACGTCCACCGGAACCCGCTTGCCGGTCCGATTCTCCAGTTCTCCGCGGAAATGGCCCGGGCTGCCGGAGAGCACGGCTTCGATAGAGGCCTTCACTTGCGCATACGCCCTCTCTCCGATGACTTCGCGCACGAGGCGACCCGTCATCTGACGCCGCGCCCAACCGTGCCAGCGGGCGTATGCGTCGTTTACGAAGCGATAGCGTTGGCCCGCGTCCACGTAGCACACCATGGCGGGCAAGACGTCGGCGATCTCACGCACCCGCCGCTCGCTCGAACGAAGCTGCGCCTCCACCCGCCGGCGGGCCGTAAGGTCCCGAACGGAGCAAAGGAACTGTCGTCCGTCACCGCTTCCAGGCAGCACGCTCATGCCGATCTCTACGGGAACCTCCTCCCCATCACTACGAATCACCGCGAAGTCGTGCACGTCGACGAGGGAGCGGCGCTCTGGATCGCGATCGAATGCCGCCCGCAATTCGGGGAGGCGGGCCCGCAACCGCTCAGGAACGAAATGATCGATGGATGAGCCCACCACTTCGGAGAGTGCGTAGCTGAAGAGCCTCTCCGCGTGATCGTTCATGTTGAGGATGATGCCGTCGGCGTCGGTAAGCACCAGGGCATCGGGCGCTCCCCGTAGGAGCGCGCGCAGGCGCTCCTCCTTCTTCCAAAGCATGACCTCCTGGCGCTTCCGCTCGGTCACGTCCATCAGGAAGCCCCGGACGGTCTGCACTCCGTGCTCGTCGGTACTGAGACTCACGACCTCGCAGGCCCAGACAATGCGACCGTCCGCGTGTTCCATCCGGTAGTCGATGACGTGCGACCCCCCCTTGGACAGAAGGCGCGCCCGGGCCGCGCCGACGGTCGCCTGATCGTCGGGAAAGACGTGGCTGTCCCAGAAGTCCGCTCGAAGCCACTCGTCGAGCGGATAGCCCAAGAACGCCGATGCCTGCTCGCCCACGTAGGATACGCGACCGGTAGCAGCATCGCCCTCCCACGGGACGAGGGTAGTCGACTCCAGAAAAGCGATGGCGTCCAAAGGCCTGAGCACTCCTCCGGCTCCCTTCACGCCCGTCTCCGGGCCGGGGCCGCGCGGTCGGCATCGGCCGACGGATCTCGCCCGTCGCGGATCTGGACCATACGGACCAAGTCGGGAAGCGAGTTCGCTTCCACCTTCTTCATGACGCGCCCGCGGTGGATTTTCACGGTCCGCTCGCTGATGCCCAACTCGCGTGCGACGGAGCGATTTCGCAGCCCGGTAACCACGAGGTCCATCACGTCGGTCTCTCGGGGAGTGAGCCTCGCGAGTCGCGCGTCTACATCGTCCGAGACGCTTTGGCTTCGTCGCCGTTTCCCGTGGAGTCGCAGGGCCTGCTCGATGGCCGTCATGAGCGCCTCGTCCCCGAACGGCTTCTGCAGAAAGTCCACCGCCCCTGCTTTCATCGCGGACACACACGTCGGCACATCGCCGTGACCCGTGACGAACACGACGGGAAAGAGGATGCCTGCCTCAGCCATGCGACGCTGCAGCTCGAGTCCGTTGAGCCCTGGCATGCGTAGGTCTAGCAGGACGCAGCCCGAGGACGCCTCGGGCGCGGCTTCCAGGAATGCTCGCGCAGAGCCGAACGTCTCCACCCGCATTCCCCGCACACGAAGAAGCCTCGAAAAGGCCCTTCGAACGCCAGCGTCGTCGTCCACGACGAAGACGACCGGCGACGCATCGAGTGGGTCAGCTGATTCCGTCATCACCGAGGCGTCGGGTGAGTCATGGCGGCCAGGTCTCGGAGACCCTCCGGCCCGGAAGCGGGAGTCACATAGTACCAAAGGACTATGTCGGGGTCTACGCCAACGCCCCACTCTGACGCCCTCTCGCCCAGGCCGCCCCGCTGGGACGCGGCTGCGTACCGACCGCCGACCCAGCTCCATTCGAGAATTCCATGCTGAAGAGAAAGCATCTCCCGATCGTGCCGCTCGCAATCCTCCTCGCCGTGCTCGGGTGCGGGGGCAGCGACTCCGCCAGCCGGATGCCGGCCATCGACGCGCCCGCCCTCTCGGGACGGGAGATCGCTGATCATATGCGCACCCTGTCGTCCGACGAGTTCCTGGGGCGGGGCCCCGGCCATATCGGTGGTGAGCGTGCGGCAGACTACATCGCCCGGAACTTTGCGGACATCGGGCTCGAGGCCCCCAACGGCTCCTATTTCCAGACTGTGCCGATGGTTGGCACGACGACGGACCCTTCCACGGCGTCACTGTCGTTCGAAGGGCCGCGGGGATCGGTGGCGGCGTCCTACCTGGACGGCTTCGTCATCAACGCCGGGGACCCCGAGGCCGACGGCGCGGGTGGGGAGGCCGAGGTCGTGTTCGTCGGCTATGGGATCACCGCCCCCGAGAATGACTGGGACGATTTCGGCGACGTGGACGTGGCTGGCAAGTATGTCATGATCCTGGTGAACGACCCGCCCGCGCCGCCCTCCGAGCCGGACCTCTTCGGAGGTGTCGCCATGACGTATTACGGGCGCTGGACATACAAGTACGAGGAGGCCGCGCGACGCGGCGCGCTGGGGGCGCTGATCGTCCACGAAACCGGTCCGGCCGGTTACCCGTGGAGTGTGGTGCGAGGCGGTTGGTCGGGGGAACAATTCGCTCTGCCTCCCGACCCCAATGGAGCCCCGCCGGCCGGCCTCGTGGGGTGGATTTCACTCGAGGTCGCGCGCGCGTTGCTCGCCGCGGGAGGACATGACTTCGATGACCTCAAGGCGGATGCGGCCAAGCGCGACTTCCGGGCCGTCCCCACGGGCGTGGTGGCCCGAGCGCGTGTGGAAAGCACGGTTCGCAGGGTCGAAACAGTGAACGTCATCGGGTTGCTCACGGGCTCCGAGCGCCCCGACGAATACGTCACCTTCACGTCGCACTATGATCACTTCGGCGTAGGCGAGGTGATTGATGGAGACTCCATCTACAACGGGGCCTATGACAATGCCTCGGGCACCGCGCTCCTCATGACCATGGCCCACGCGTTCATAGACATGCCGGCGCGGCCCGCTCGCTCGATTCTCTTCATCGCCACGGCGGCCGAAGAGCAGGGCCTCCTCGGTGCCCAATGGTACGTCCAGGCTCCCCTTTTTCCGCTTGCGCAGACCGTCGCAGAGGTCAACATCGACGGCGCGAATTTATGGGGTGAAACCACGGACATGATCGCTCAAGGAGAGGAACGAAGCGAGCTGGGTGCCTTCGTACGATCGCGTGCCGAAGAGTTGGGAATCACGCTGAGGCCGGACGCCGAGCCCGAGAAGGGGTTCTTCTTCCGATCGGATCACTTCCCCTTCGCGAGGGCCGGCGTGCCGTCGCTGTACGTCGAGCACGGGCGGCAGTACATCGGGCGCCCTTCCGGCTGGGGTGACGACATCCAATCCGAGTACACGGCGAATCGGTATCACGCACCCTCTGACGCCTTCAGTGAAGACTTCGTCTTCGGCGGCGCGGTTCAGCAGGGGACGCTAGTGTTCCTGACGATTCTGGACATTGCGAATTCGGCGTCGTGGCCCAACTGGCACGAGGGCCAGGAGTTCAAAGGGGCCCGCGATGCCATGATGGGGGCGCGACAATGACGTTCGTCAGAGGCCAGTCGGCTGATCGATGAAATGGCTCGTCAGTTGGAAGCGCTCCGCCAGGTGCTCGCCCAGGGCCCGGACTCCGAAGGTCTCGGTCGCGTAATGGCCTCCGAACAGAACGTGAATTCCAAATTCGACCGCGTCGAAATGGGAGTGGTGCGGGCCTTCCCCCGTTACGAACGCGTCCAAGCCTAGTTCCGCAGCCTCCCGGATGAACGAAGCGCCCCCTCCCGTAAAGACCCCGACCCGATGAATGCGCTCGGGGCCGCCGCCAATGGCATGTACCGCACCTCCGACCGCCTCGGCGAGGCGTTCGACCAGTTCCTCTGGGGTGATGGGCGCCTGACAACGTCCCCACCAGCCGATGTCCGCGCCCTGGTACTGACCGAACCGCCCTCCCGAGTCCAGTCCCAACGCTCGAGCCAAGAGCGCGCAGTTCCCGATCTCGGCATGGCCGTCCAAGGGCAGGTGGCAGCTGTACAGGGCCATTCCGGATTGCATGAGGGCCGCGAGTCGACGATATCGGCGTCCGACGACAGGCCTCAATCCGTCCCAGAACAGCCCGTGATGCACGATCAAGAGGTCCGCACCCAGGGAGACTGCAGCCTCGATCGAGGCTTGAGACGCGTCCACCGCCGTCGCGATCTTCTCCACTTCGTCCCGGCCTTGCACCTGAAGGCCGTTCAGGGCTGTAGGATAGTCCGGATGTCCAGCAACGGACAGATATTCGTCCACGTACTGGAGGAGTGATTCTAGTCTCATAAAGACCGAGGCGAACAGTGTGGAGAAGTTGTGGAAACACGGCCTCGCAGGGATGTGACCGTTGCGGTGGCAGGAACGCGGGGACGCGCAACTGACGCTACGCCAGCGGTTTGCCAAAGTCGAGCAGGATGTGAATCCACGCCCCAACCTTTCCACGCGTGTGGTGGAGAACCCGCCTAGGACGGTAGGTCGGTCGCCCGCACCGTCTCAGGCGCGCGAACAGCAGCGTTCGGCGGCTTTACCGCAGCCACCTTGGGCGGATCTTCGCCCATGTGCACCATCCCGTTGAGGACCGCCCCCTCCTCGAGCTGCATCCGTCGCGTGTGAATCTCGCCCTCGACATGGGAGGTCGCCTGCAATTCGAGGCGTGAAGCCGCGATCAGTGTCCCGTGGACCCGCCCGGAGATCACCGCATCTTGCGTAATGATATTGCCGGTCACGACGCCCTGCTTTCCGACTACGACCGCCTTTCCAGCCTTGATCGAGCCCTCCACAGAGCCCTCCACCCTAACGGTCCCATCGGTCTCGCAGTCGCCTACGATCGTCATGCCCGGTCCGATGATAGAAATCACTGATTCCGGGGATGCCGAACGATTGCTGTCTCGGTCGCGTGCCATCTCGCGCCTCACACTGGTAACGGACGTAGAGTCGAATGTAGTGCCCCGAGCCGGCGGAACAACCCATGACGGCCATTTCCATGGCCCCATCAGCTCGGTTGGTCGACGAAGCGCAATGGGTCCACCGGCGCTCCCTCAACGAGTACCTCGAAGTGAAGGTGGGGTCCCGTAGAGCGGCCCGTAGATCCGCTCAGAGCGATGACCTGACGGACACGAACCGACTGACCCAGGGTCACCAAGTTCACCGAGGCGTGGCCATACAGGGTCGAGTAACCCCCGCCATGATCGATCACGACGAAGCGCCCATAGACCGCGTCGTCTCCTACATCGACTACGGTTCCACCTCCAGCGGCGCGGATGTAGGAGTCCGACGGGACGGCGATGTCGAGGCCCGGGTGATCCCCCTCGGTGCCGGCGTGGAGTCCTTGCGTGACGAAGCCGCGCTCAGTTAGCGGCCAAGCTGAGGGCATGGTGGGGCCATCCTCCGGACGCCCTTCCCTCACGCGCCCTCGGCGCGCCGCCGTGACCGGCGGAAGCCAGACCCCAGACGGTTGGTTCGTCTCGGCCTGACTGAATAAATACCGAATCGCGCCGTACTGCTCCTCGATGGTCTCGAGGCGCTGCACGAGCGCCTGCACCCGCGCCCGGTCGAGCTTCATTACTTCGACCTCCCTTTGGAGGTCCCCCGCCCGAGCCGCACGGGCGGCCAGGTACCACCAGCTACCTGCCATGACCGTGAGCGCGAGGGCAAGGACCGAGATGGCCGCAGCTAACGCGCGCAGTGCACGATAGGAAATGCGAAGCGTTCGGGTCTCGCGTCCTCCGTCGGGAACCAGCATGACGGTGAGCCGCCGCTCGCCCGACTCTGTGCTCACTCTACGACGTCGGACACGGACCGACCCGTGATGAGTTCGAACAGCCGGCCGAAGTCCTCGGCTCCGTGGTACCGGATCTCGACCGCCCCCTTGCCGCCGCGGCCCTCGCGCACGATGACCCGAGTCTCGAGGTGTTCCTGGAGCGCACCCTCGAGGGCTTGGACCAAGGGGTCGGCCGGCCGCCGGGCCTTCGCCCGTCGCTTGGCCGCCGGCCCAGCGACACGCCGCTCGATTTCACGAACGGACCACCCCTCCTTGGCGGCGCGACGCGCGAGGTCGGCTGCGTGGACGGGATCATCGAGCGTGAGGAGCGCGCGGGCGTGTCCTTGAGAAATTTCCCCGGACTCGACCAGGGTCCGAATCGAGGGAGGCAGTTTCAGGAGGCGCAGCAGGTTCGCCACGGTGGAACGGTCCTTACCGACTGCGGTCGCGATGTCGACTTGTTTCATCCCGAAGCGGTTCGCGAGCGCCTCGTAGCCTTCGGCCTCCTCGAGGGGATTGAGCGCCTCTCTCTGTAGGTTCTCCACGAGCGCCAGCACGAGGAGTGTTTCGTCGCTGGCCTCCCGCACCAAAGCCGGCGCCTCGGACCACCCGAGCTTCTGCAGCGCCCGAAATCGTCTCTCCCCGACGACGAGCTCGAACCGGTCGTGCGCTCCGGGGTCGGGTCGGACGACAAGCGGCTGGAGAAGACCATTCTCGCGAATGGAAGCGGTGAGATCTTCGAGCTCCACGTCTGCGAAGATGCGACGGGGCTGCATCGGGTTCGGGACGATTGAAGCGAGCGGCAGCTTGCGCACCTCGTTCTCCCGAACGTCCGGCTCCAAGTACTCGCCGAGAAGGGCGCCCAAGCCTTTGCCGAGCCGGTCGCGGCTCATTTGGCGGCTCCCACTGGGAGCTTCGTCTGGGCTCGGCCCCCCCGGTCGATCACCTCGTGGGCGAGCGCGAGATACGCTTGCGCGCCGCTGGACAACACGTCGTAGAGAACGATCGGCTGGCCGAAGCTCGGTGCCTCGGCAAGACGGACGTTCCGGGGAATGGACGATCTATAAACCTTGGAGCCGAAGTACTCTCGGGCTTCCTCCGTCACCTGTCGCGAAAGTTTGAGCCGCTTGTCGAACATCGTAAGGAGGACGCCCTCGATTTCCAGTTCGGGATTGAGGCCTCGCTGAACCAGACGAATCGTGTTCAGGAGTTGGCTCAAGCCCTCCAGCGCGTAGAACTCACACTGGATCGGAATCAGGACGGAGTCCGCCGCGGTAAGCGTGTTCAACGTCAGGAGGCCGAGAGAAGGCGGACAGTCCACGAGAATATAGTCGTAGTCGTCCCGGACGGACTCCAGAGCCTTTCTGAGAATCGTCTCTCTGCTGAAGACCGACACGAGCTCGATCTCCGCACCCACCAGATCGCGTGTCGATGGCACGACGTCGAGACACGGGAAGTGGACTTTCTCCACGATCGCATCCGACAGACTGTTTTGGCCGATCAGAACTTCGTAGATCGTGGGCCTGGAGGCCGGGTCCGCCACACCCAGTCCGCTCGTGGCGTTTCCCTGCGGATCGATGTCCAAGACCAGCGTCCGCTTCTCGGCAACGGCCAGCGACGCACCGAGGTTGATGGCCGTCGTGGTCTTGCCAACTCCGCCTTTTTGATTTGCGATCGCTATTACGTGGGACATGCGGTGCGTGTGAAAGTGCGCGACGGTTCGGGCGGCCAATATATCCACGTCGGGGGCGTACCGGAAACCAAGAAAAGCCTTGACCCGCCTCGGCACCGCATTGACCTTTGCGCAATCAAGACATCATGTTGCTCCAGACGGCAGCAAAGCCGTGACGTTTTCGCCGATCTTCGGCCTGAATTGAGAGGGTATAGCGTTATGGGGAGACCTTGGAAGCGCGCGTTGGGCACCGCCATAGTCCTGGCGATTCTCGCTGCCTGTGGAAGCGAGGGTGATACGCCGCCTCTGGGCCCAGACGAGTCACTCGCACCCTTCGTGGGGACCTGGGACGCGGAGGTCATGACCATTACGAACGATGCGGACCCATCCGTCGTGGCCGACCTGATGCTGAACGGCGTCTTCTTCATCCACATTGAGCCCAGCGGACTCTACACGGCCTCGTTGGAGTTCGGCGGAATCCCGCTGCCACCGGAGATCGGGCAGGTGACGATATTGGATGGGGGTTACATCACGCTTCGGCCAAACGCGCCGGGTACGAGCCCCGCAACATCGGCGTACACCTTCCTCCAGCCAGACTATCTGAGGATGGTCGGACCCACTGACTTCGACTTCAACCTCGATGGCACGTCCGAGCCTTCCGAGCTGTTCCTCGAGGTTCGGCGCCGATAAGGCTGGTGCAATGTTTCACGTGAAACATGGCCCCCTCCTGTCGTAGAGCCGACGCGGGATGCACGAAGACTTCCGTCCCACATGTTTCACGTGAAACACTGATCGCCAGGAAGGCACCGCTCCACAGCCTTCTATCCGACGACGTCCTCCGCCGGCGACGCATCGTGTCGTCTCACTTCGAGGATCAGATTCTGAAGGTCGGCCGGCGATATGCCTGGAATCCGGCCGGCCTGCGCCAGCGACGCTGGACGGATGGCAGAGAGTTTTTCCCTGGCCTCGAAAGAAAGCGTGCGGAAGTCGCTGTACGGTAAGTCGTTGTGCAGCAGCAGGTTGGCCTGGCCGCGCAGCCGCTCCGCATGCTCCCGCTCCCTCGCGACGTAGCCGGCGTACTTCAGTTCTACCTCGACGGCGCTGAGCGCCTCGAGGGAAACCTCACCGGCCGGAGGACTCCCCGACGCGGCTACGAGATCGCTGGCTGTAACGCGAGGCCTCTTGAGCAGCTCGGCCGCGCGTGTCGGGTGAAGGATGGCAGCGGACCCCGCCGCGATCAGTATCGGGTTGGCTTCGTCCGGGGTGACATTCGTCTTCCCGAACCAAACCACCACCCGATCCTCCGCGGCCAGGCGGTCCGCCAGGGCGCGCTCCTGCGCGGCCATCAGCAACCCCCGGTCGCGCGCCAACGTCCCAACGCGTCTCGGCGCGTTGTCCTGTCGCAGCAGAAGTCGAAACTCGGCCCGGGAAGTAAAGAGTCGATACGGTTCGTCGACTCCACGAGTGACGAGATCGTCGATCAGGACTCCGATGTATGCCTGATCGCGTTCCAGGAGGAATGGCTGCTCCCCGCGAACCTTCAGGGCCGCGTTTATCCCCGCAACGATGCCCTGCCCCGCCGCCTCCTCGTACCCCGTGGTGCCATTGATTTGGCCCGCGAAGAAGAGACCGGGAACGTCCCTGAGCTCGAGCGTGTGTCTGAGTTGGTGCGGAGGGAAGTAGTCGTATTCGATCGCGTACCCGGCCTTGGTCATCACGACCTCCTCCATCCCCGGAACCGTGCGCAGAAACTCCAGTTGCACCTCCGCAGGAAGGGAGGTGGAGAGCCCGTTCACATACAGCTCGTGCGTCTGCAGCCCCTCCGGTTCGAGAAAGACCTGGTGCCGCAACGCCTTGGGGAAGCGGATGATCTTGTCCTCGATCGACGGACAGTAGCGAGGACCCCGCCCCGCGATTTCACCCCCATGCAGCGCACTACGCTCGAGGTTACGCGTTACGACATCCTTGAGCTCGACCCCAGCGTACGTGATCCAGCAGGGAAGTTGCTCCGGAATTTCCTGGCGCGTGTACGCCGCGAATCGATAGGAGATCCGATCGCCGTCCTGACGCTCGGTCCTGTCGTAGTCGACGGTCCGACCATCGACCCTCGGCGGAGTACCGGTCTTGAAGCGGGCCACCTGAAGCCCGAGGCCTTCTAGCCCCTCCGCCAGCGCAATGGACGGGGCCTCCCCTGCACGGCCAGCGCCCACGCCTGCCTGGCCGCCGATGTGAATCCGTCCACGAAGGAACGTGCCCGTCGTAATCACGACGCACTTCGCGGTGAACGTCAGGCCCCCGCGCGTATGTACTCCCACGACGCGCCCCTCATCCACGAGGAGATCACTCACCATTTCCTGGAAGAGGTCCAGCATCGGGAGTCCTTCCAGCGCCTGACGGACGGCGACCGGATACATCGTGCGGTCACACTGAGCCCGAGGGCCCCACACCGCTGGGCCCTTGGAGCGATTCAGCATGCGAAATTGGATCCGCGACGCGTCTGTCGCCTGTCCCATGACCCCACCCAATGCGTCGACCTCTCGGGCCACGATGCCCTTCGCGACCCCGCCAATGGCCGGGTTGCAGCTCATCTGGCCAATACGAGCGAGGTCTGGAGTAATCAGAACCGTCCGAACCCCTGCCCGCGCCGAGGCCGCCGCCGCCTCTACGCCCGCGTGACCGCCGCCCACCACGATCACCTCATACGCGTTATGCACTCATTCCTCCTCGCACTCGACACCCCATGGCCTCAAAGCTCGATCGAAAATGTGTCGACAACGTCGGGTAATGTGCAGTCCACGACCACAACCCGATCCACACGCGCCATCGTGGGGCCCTCGCGCAAGGCCACCTCCAGCCGGTCAATGGAGTGCACCGTTCCCCTCGCCATCACTTCCACCGAGCCATCCGCTCGGTTGGCGACCGTTCCCACTACGCCGAGCTTCCGGGCGACTCCCCGCGACCACCACCGAAAACCGACTCCCTGCACGCGACCATGAATTCGGTACCCTCGATCGGCTGTCCCCGACTCGGCCGGACTTCCCGGATCCATGCTCATTTGCCCACACAGAAGTCTCGAAACACGACGTCGAGTACGTCGTCCACCGATACCACGCCGAGGAGCTCCTCGAGCGCGGTCCCGGCGCAACGAAGATGGGTCGCCGCAATCTCGGCGGGGAGACCCTCGAGGAGTCCCGTGCGGAACGCTTCCACTTCGGCGCGCGCGATCTCGAGGGCCTTCGCATGGCGACGGCGCGTAAGCACCGGCACTTCGGAGTCCGCTGATATCAGTCCCGAGTAAACGAGCTCGGGCAGCATTCGGCGCAAGTGATCGAGCCCCTCCCCAGACTCGATCGATATCCGCACATGCCCCCCAAAACCCATCTCGTCGGCGTAGGCCCCATGCCGCGCGGCATCCGTCAGGTCCGCCTTGGTCTCGAGCAGGATCACCGGCGTACGCCCCATGCCGGCGAGGAAACCGCGCCCCTCGTCGGACAAGGCCTCGTCCGCAGGGACACAAAAGAGAATCACGTCGGCGCGATCCAAATATCTGCGTGCGACCTCTATCCCCATTCTCTCTACTAGCTCGCCGCCGGCCCGCAACCCCGCGGTGTCGACAAGCCGAAACGGGAATCCGCCGAGCTGTACGCCAGACTCCAGCGCATCGCGAGTCGTGCCCGGTTCCGATGTCACGATCGCTCTTTCTT
>JADFLD010000258.1 GCA_022564535.1 Gemmatimonadota bacterium | reverse complement strand
CCGTCAACCGCCCCTGTGGGCTGGCACACATCGGGCACCCACCCGATATTGGCGCGATTGACCCTTCCGAACATTCCAGGAGAAGGACAGATGAGTAAGACGATCTGCCTGGTTCTTCTCGCAGGAGCGTTCGCGATGGGCGCGCCGTTCGACGCTGGCGCTCAGGACAGCGAACTACTCGCTGTGGGTGAGATGGCCCCCGACTTCGCGCTTCCGGGCGCGACGAGATACGGGACCCTCGACGAGCCCGTTCGCCTGAGCGACTACACCGGCAAGACGGTCGTCCTCGCGTTCTTCTTCCGCGTCCGAACGCGTGGCTGAACAGTCCAGATGAGAGCGTACCGTGATCAGTACGCAAGCCTTTTCAACGCAGGACAGAACGTCGTGGTCATGGGAATCTCCAACGACTCCGCGGAGGAGTTGGGATCCTGGCTTCACGACGAGGACTTCCCCTTCGTCTTCGCGAGCGATGCGGACAACGACGGAGCGACCTACGCGGCATTTGGCGGTGGTCTTCGGGACAACAACATGGTCGACAGCCGAGCTGTGATCGTGATCGGGCCGGACGGCCGGATCGCCGGTACCATCAAGGCGTTCAACCAGAACGATCCGATGGCGTACGAGGAGTTGGCCGAGATCGTGGATCGGGTGACGCCCGAGCCCGAAGGGAACTAGCCCCAGAGGCCGCCTGCGGCCGAGAAGACGACGGGCCCGGTACGGACAGTAGTCCGCGTCGGGCCCGTTGGCCTATCCGTTGCCCAGCAACGCCTCCACCGCACGCACCAGATTCTGCCGCGCGCCCACGCCCGTGTACGCGACCCTGCCCTCGCCGTCGAGCATGACGACGATCGACGTCGTCGTGGCGTTGTATGCCCGTACCGCTCCCCCCCGCGCGTCCCACAAGTAGGGGTAGCCCGGATGGTGCCGCTCGAGGTGGCGCTTCACGCGACGCACGCTCTGCGAGACCCCGACCGCGACGGCCACGACGTTCACCCGATCCCCGTACTTGGCCTGGATCTCATCGAGCTGGGGCTGTAGCGCCTCGCACTGTTCACACCACGTCGCCCAGAACTCGATCAGCGTCGGCTTGCCGGCCTCCACATAGTCGAGGAGGTCGATGGCCACGCCTTCGAGGTCTTCGAGCGCGGCTCCGGGCGCCTGCGTGCCGATGGGCAGCGATACCGATCCCTCCCCAGCGGATTGTGCGCTCGCCGCCGCCGGCAAGGCCAGAAACAGTCCGAGCGTAATCCGCCGCATCGTGGTCCTTCGAGAACGCGTCATCGATTCCTCAGAGATTGTATCCGGCGGTGATGAAGTAGTACTCCGCCACGGCGAGCATGATCACCGCCGCGACACGCTTCACCCACACCATCCACGTACCCGAACGCGGAAGAAGTGCCACAGTTCCCGAAAAGAGACCCACCGCGATGAGAATCGACGTCATTCCCAGGGCGAACACGAAGAGGTACACGAAGCCCATCAGACCGGCTTGGGTCGCGGCGACCCACGTCAGCACAACGGCGAACGCCGGCGCGCCGCACGGCGCAGCGACGACGCCGGACATCGTGCCCATCAGGAAGACGGCGCCGTAGGAACCTCCATCGGTCCGACTCGCTCGCTCGAGCCACTTCTGAGGGACCGGTACCGGCAGCACGTCGAGCATCGCAAGCGCGAAGAGCAGAAGCAGGTTCCCGATCGCGAAGAGTGCCCACGGACTCGCGCTCACCGTGCCGAAGAGCTGACCCGTCATGCCCGCGATCGCTCCTAGGATGGCGTAAAGGAGAGCCAGGCCCACGGCATACGTGAGTGTCAGCCCGATGGTTCTGGACTTGGGCTGCCCCTCGCGCGTCGTCCCTGCGATCACCGCGGTGGTGATCGGAATCATCGGGTAGACGCAAGGCGTCAGGCTGGTCAGGACGCCCGCGCCGAACATGGCGGCCATCGCTACGAGAGGACTCGACGAGAGCGCCTGCGAAAGGCCCCCGGCCGGCTCGATCTGAAGAAGCGTGAGAGTGATCACGGCACGAAGGTGCGTTCCGGGTGCCGAAACCGCGAGTCGAGGGGTGGAGACGACACCGTTGGCGCGAGGCGTCACCACCCCCACTTTCCCCCCATGCGCACGTCGATCCGATCCTTGCCGCTCCTGCTCACGGGGGGCGTCCTTCTCGTCGCCTGCGGCGATGATTCGCCCCCGGCGATCTCGGTCGGTCCGGTCTCGTTCACCGAGGACCAACTCCTCGGTCTCACGCCCGACCGTCGCCGATCCCTCGCCGACCTGACCGCGTTCGGACTCGCGGTAGCCGATTCCACGACCCTCGAGCTAGGCGCGCCACGCGTCGCAGACTGGACCGACGACCGACGACTCGAGATTCTCGCCGCCGAGCTGACGCTCGAACGCAACGACGTGGGGGATGCGGTCCTGGAGGCGCACTATCTGATCGATCCGGAGTGGGAGCTGACGGTGCGCCACATCCTCTTCTTCAGCGAGAGATGGCGATCGGCCTCCCACCGGGCCGAGGCGGAAGAGAAGGCCCAGCGCGCCATGAAATTCCTGAGCGCCGGGGCGGACTTCGCGGCAACCGCCGCCGAGCTCTCGGAGGAACCCGGCGCCGAGGGAAGACAGGGCTTGCTCACGCCCGGACGGGAGGGATCGTGGGTCCCCGAGTTCTGGTCGGCGGCGCTCGGACTGCAGCCCGGCGGAATCAGTCCTGTGACCGAGACTCAATACGGGTATCACATTCTCAGGCTCGAAGACCGCCGGGTGGTCCCTTTCGCAGAGGCACGGAGTACGGTCGCGCGCAGGGTGGCCGACAGAATCGAAGATCCGAACGCCGTTCTCGAGACGTGGTTGATCGCCGCCGCGTCCGATCCCGCGGAGCAGCGGGCGGCGGCCCTCGCAGAGGCCGGGCGGCGAGGCCTCACGGTACCGCAAGCCGAGCGTACAGAGTTGGTCCGCAGATGGGACGACCAGGTCTACCAGTGGTCGGCTACGCTCGGATTTCGCTACGGTCTCACCCCTTCTCAGGTGGCGCAAGCCGCGTTGGCCGCGCTTTCGAACCCTTCCCAAGGGTCGGACATCGCCCGAAGGGCACTCTCTGCCCAACGCGACCTGCTCGATGCCCGCTATGCGACCCGGGTCGGAGTGGAAGGCGGCTGATCTCCCGCGTCCCATCACTAAACCGTTGCGTTTCCGATTCTCCCCCGATGCCCGCGCTGGAACTCGGGTCCCTATGCAACCGTAGGGAAGTGGGAGGTATCTCAGCATTGTACCCACCCTTCGAGCGGCCTATGTCAGAGCCAAAGCACGGCAAGCTACGTTTCATTCTGGGCTTCGGCCTCTTCTTCACGGCGCTATGGCTGCTGTGGGATACGCCTGTCGTGTACCCCCTCAAGCTCTTCGTCGTGCTGCTGCACGAGGTGAGCCACGCGATGGCGGTGTGGGCGACGGGGGGCACGGTCGACAGCATCACGCTCGACCCCCGTCAGGGCGGGGCCACGTACTTCACCGGCGGCAACGCGCTTCTCGCGCTGAATGCCGGCTACCTGGGCAGCTTGCTGTGGGGCGGACTCATGTTCTCGGCGGCCCGTGCGAGTTGGATTCGCACCGACTGGGTGAACGCGTCGATCGGGGCGCTAGTGATTCTGCTCACCCTATTCTTCGTGCGCGGCGGCTTCGGCATCGCATTCGGAATCCTCTTCGGCCTGGCGATGGTCACCGCCTCACGAAAAATCGGCGCGACGATGAACCGCCGGTTGCTGCTGACGCTCGGCCTGACCAGCGCGCTCTATGCAATACTCGACATCAAGAGCGACATCCTGGATCGTCCCGAGCTGGAGTCGGATGCGTACATGCTCGCAGAGGTCACCGGCATCGGCACGACGACAATGTGGGGCGTTATCTGGATCGCGATCGCACTCGCGTTCAGCGCCTGGCTGATGCACCGGGCGTACCAGGACGCGTAAGAGCTCGGTGGAAGTCGGGAAAACCGTCGGGGTCCTCGGCACCCGGAAACATCATCGGGTTGCCCGCG
>JADFLD010000257.1 GCA_022564535.1 Gemmatimonadota bacterium | reverse complement strand
ATGATCCGTCCTCCGACATCGAGGGCCGTTGGGTGCGGGAACGGGCAACACCCACCGAACGGTTGTCGGGCACGAAGTAGAGTCCCGCGATCCGGGCAATGTCGGTCGGGGTCGTATTGTCTCGTGCCTCGAGAAAGATCGGCAGCGTCTGCCATCGATCCATCGTCTGGAAGTGACCGATCTCGAACCCGAGAGCGTTCGGGTCACGCGCGGTCCGATGCCACGCGGTGCGCAGCACCTTTTGCGCACGTTCTACCTCACGCACGTCGGGTGGCGTCATGAGCGACTCGATGGCTGCGTCCAGGATCGCCTCGGCGGCCTCGAGCTGGCTTTCATCCTCGAGAATCAATTCGAAGTTGATCGTGGCGGGCGTCCCGAACCGCGCCGTGTGGACGACCCGCGTGTTCACGTTGACTCCGCCCGCGATGCCTTCGCTACTGAGCGCTTCGGACAGCCGGGTGGCCGCGATTTCCCCTAGGACATCGAAGATGGGACGATCCGGGTGGCCGACCGCGGGAATCTGATAGCGAAACTCGACCCGCGGGTCGATCTCGTCATTTCGATAGATCAGTCGGCGCTCCGCGGCGGGCGGAGGCTCGACCGCGGGCGTTCGGGTGGGCTCGGGCACGCGTTCCATCCATCCGAAATAATGGTCGACCCTCGGAATCATCTCTTCCAGGGAAACGCCCCCGACGAACACGAGCGTCGTGTTGTTCACGACGAAATACTCCTCGTAGAGCTGTCGCTCGGAGGTGCGCGTGTACTCCGCGAAGTCGCTCATGTAGCCTTCGGGCCAGAAGACCGGATGCACGACGCCGGCCAATGCGTTCATCTGCTCGTAGTACGGAGTCGAGGCGTTGTTGAGATCCCCGAGTCGCTGCTCGACCAGAATCATCCGCTCCTGCTCGAACTCCCGGAAGACCGTATTCGACATACGGTCGGCCTCGACGCGGAGAAACAGGTCGACGCGCTCGACCGGCAGATTGATGTCGAACTTCATGTACTCCTGCTCGGTCGTCGCCGAGAGCCCGACCCCACCATAGGCCTGATACCACTTCTGCATCGTGGCGCTCTCGCGATATGCGGCCGCCTCTCGTTCGAGGGCCTCGAGTTCGACGACGAGCTCGTCCATTCGGGGCGTACTCGTGGCGTGCCTATAGTCGTCCATCACGCCCCGCTGCCGGATCGTGTTGCGCGCGCGGTTCTTCTCCTCGATCAGCGCCGCCTCGACCTCCCAGATCCGCTCGCGAATCGGAGCCTCGGCGTCCCAATTCGTCGTGCCGAGCGTGGGCGATCCCTTGAACATGATGTGCTCGAGGAAGTGAGCGGCGCCAAGGAGACCCGGCACTTCGTGGATCGCACCCATGTCCGTGAAGATCTTGCTGGCCACACGCGTGTCACCGGGGCGCTCAAGCACCAGGAGCCGAAGTCCGTTTTCAAAAACGTGCTCCCGAACGGGAAGGTCGTAGTTGGACTGGGCCACCGCAGGAGTGGGCATCACGCAGACCAGGCACGTCGCTACCAGCGCGGTCGTCGCGGCCCGGCGGCAGAACGGTGTGTCCATGAAGTTCCTTCAGTTGTCGGGTCGAAGAGAGGCGAAGGTACGACGGGTACCGTGCGGGGGGAAACGATATTCGCCGTCGCAACTCCGTGCGGCGCTAGGCCGGACGAGGCGTGCTTCGATCGGTCACTCGGCCCGAAGCGCCACGGCCGGATCCCTCCGACTCGCCCGGATCGCCGGAACGAGCGCCGCCAGAATGCCGGCTCCCAGAAGAATGCCCGCGGCGGCCGCGAAGGAAATCGGATCCGTGGGAGCCACGTCGAAGAGGAAGCTGGAAAGGGCCCGCGAAACGCCCAGGGATACTACCACGCCGGCCAGTGTACCCGCGACGACGGGCAGCATGCCGACCCCGAGCAGGTCGCGGAGCAGGATCATGGGCTGCGCGCCCAAGGCCATGCGGATTCCGAATTCCGCACGACGCTGCTCGGCGGTGTAAGAAACCACACCATATACGCCGACCGTTCCGAGGACTAGGCCCAGCCCCGAGAACAGCATCAGAAAGAACCGGAGCCGCAGATTCTCGGACATGCCGTCGTCCACCACCTGCTCCATCGTCGCGACGTTTCCGACAACCCCTCTCGAGTCTACGTCGGCAACGATCTGCCGGACGGCTGAAGCCAGGGACGTCGGGTCCAAGGAGGTCTCGATGACGAGCACGCCGCTATCCACTTCGGTCTGCACCTGCTGCCACGCGTAGTAGCCGGCCATCGGCACCTCGCTGATCAGGTCATGCACCGCCACGTCCCGGATCACACCCACGACCTCGAACATGCCACCCCAACGAGTGGCTCCGACGCGCCGGCCCAGAGCGCTCTCACCCGGCCACATCGCCCGGGCAAGCGCCTCGTTGACCACCACCACGCGGACGGCACCGTCCCGGTCCGCGGCCTCGATGCCACGGCCCTCGACGAGCTCGATGCCCAGGGCTTCGAAGAGAGCCGGCGTGACCACGCGAAAGGCGGCATTCGGGCGGGAAGGACCCTCCAAGTCGGGGCGGTCCTCAATGGCGATCGGGCCCTGGTATCCGCCGTCGCGAATGTGCAGGCGGTTGATGAGTCCCGCGCGCTCCACCCCAGGAATCGAGGCCATCCGCTCGACGACCTGCCGAAAGAACGCCACACGCTCCTCTGGCGAGGTCTCCTGCGCACCGACGTAGAGGTCGACGGCCGGAACACCCTCGGGATCGAGCCCGGGATCGAGCGCACGCAGCTTGTCCACGGATCGTACGAGGAGCGACGCGCCGGTCACCAGCACGACCGCCAGGAGGACTTCAACCACCACCAACAGGCCCTGCGTGCGTCCAGCGGAAGCACCGACGCCCGCCTGGCTCCGCTGTCCGAGCGCGCCTCCGGCCAGCTCACCCCGCAGAAGATTCCGGATGGGCACGAGGGAGATGACAGCGCCCATCACCACCGACAGAACCAACGCACCGACCAGCGTGGTCCAGTCCAGGGAGAGCGTCTCCTCGAAGCCCTGACCGAGCGGTAGGCTCGCGACCAGAACATCGAAGAGCGCCGTAGCCAGAACGAGGCCCATGGCTCCGCCGACCAGACCGAGAACCACAGCCTCGGTGAGAATCTGGCGGGCGAGCCGAGCCCGTCCCGCACCCAACGCCGCCCGGACCGACATCTCGCCTGTACGATCGTTGGTGCGGGTCAGCAGGAGAGCGGCCACGTTGGCACACGCCATCAGGAGAAGGACGCCTACGGCCCCCAGAAGGAGCAGAAGCGCGGGTCGGACATCGCCGAGGAGATATTCCCTCAGGGGTGTCACGAAGGGGTTCCGCGTCTTGTCCCATGCCTCGGGATAGGTGAAGCGCTCACCGAGAGCGGTCCCCAGAGCCGCCAAGTCTTCCTCTACCTGCGCGTCGGATACGCCGGGTGCCACCCGCCCCGTGAGCACCAACCACCCATTGCCTTGGTAGCCTCGGTCGTCGGGGTCCATGTTCAACAGCGTCCAGGCCCGCATGTCTGGCGTGGGGAAGTAGAATCCCTCGGCATCACACCGATGACCGTAGTCGGCTCCCCGTCCATGAAGACCCGACGGCCCACGATGCTCGGGTCGGCCCCGAACTCCTGAAGCCAAAGCCCATGGCTCAGCACCATCACCGGCTCCGCGCCCGGGCGATCCTCTCCAGCCTGGAATGTTCGTCCCAGCAGGGGGTGGGCACCCAGGACCTCGAAGAGCTCAGCGGAGGAGACTGTGGCCAGAAGCCAGGAGGAGCCACCATCGGTGCGCAGGGTGTACGCCTGATTGGACCAGGCCGCGAGCCCCTCATAGGCCTTCACTCGCTCCCGCACGAAGTCGAACTCGACGCCGCGCCAGTTGTAGTCCGACCAGAACGTGACCAACCTGTCCTCGTCCTCCACGGGGAGCGGACGGAGCAGAAGGCCGTGGGCAACGGAACTCAGGGCCACCGTCCCACCGATACCCAACGCCAACGTGAAAGCCGCCAGAGCGGAGAAGGCCGGGTGCTTGAGCAGTGGGCGACCGGCGTAGCGGACGTCACCGCCGAGGTCATGACACGCCCCGACA
>JADFLD010000256.1 GCA_022564535.1 Gemmatimonadota bacterium | reverse complement strand
CGTTGAGTGCCTCGTCCATGCGCAGCGCCTCGTAGAACGGCCAAGGGTACCAAGGCTGGTCGAATTGACCGATGGCCTGCGTGGGTCGGTCGAAAGACACGAAGCGCACGTAGTTCGCCGAGGATAGCGGTCGAAATTTCTCTAGGAGCTCGCGGAGTGGATAACCGATCCACGGCACCACCATCGACCATGCCTCGACGCACCGATGGCGGTAGGTCCGCTGTTCGAGTCCGAACTCTCTCTCGAACGGGACGATGTCGAACGTGCCTGTTACCTCCGCTTCCCCGACCACCTCAACCGTCCAAGGCCAGACCTGGAAGGGTCCCGTGAATCCCCAGACTGAGTTCACGCTGCCGGGATTTCCGATGAACTCGTAGTAGTTGTTGAATACCATCGCATCGTCCCTCGCGGTCAGGCCACCGAAAGGAACAGGCGGCCCCCCTGTGGTGAGCGCAGGGTACAGGTCCGCGTTGGGGTGGCGGCAGATGGTGTGGAGCGGGTGACCGGGAGGGTTCGCGTTACAGTCGAAGTCCTGCCCCGCGAGCACGTCCTCGATCGTCAACGGCTCGACCGAGCTCAAACATCCCGAGATGCTTACCGCCGCCGCGCCGAGGCCTGCCTGCTTGAGAAAATCACGACGGTTGAAGTACACGCCCTCGGGCGTCGCCTCTCTCTCATGCATCCGCCAACCCGGCGGGACGATCACGTTTGCCATTGACGCTCTCCCATGAGTCGAACATACACGGGCCGCTGCGGCAGAGCCAAGTGTCTGATGGAGGCCACAGCGGTCGAATGCTACCCGACGCTTGCGCCGCACCTACGGGGCGTAGGATGTTGGTCATGGTTCGACACTCCCACGCCAGGACAGGCGATTGTCCAGTTCCCACACCCCCTGCAACGCACCTCGCCACCGCTACGGGATTCTATTCTTGGGGGGGGTCCTTCTTCTTGCCTGTGGTGACCCCGATCCGACTGCTCCTACCTTCGAGTCGCTCGTGATAACGACGACGTCGCTGCCTGACGCGGTCCAGAACGTAGAATACAATGCGATGCTCGCGGCTACGGGGGGCGACGCCACGTACCGATGGGCCGTCACAGGTGCGATGTCCTTGGGGTCCCCACCGGTGGGCATGACGCTCGCGACCAGCGGAACCATCACGGGTACGCCTCCCTTCATCGGCACGCAATCCTTCACGGTCGAGGTCAGGAGTGGAGACGGTCAGACCGCTGAGCAGGCGCTGTCGATCACGGTGAACGCGCCATGAACCGGAGCCTGCTACCGCTCATCGGAGCCGCACTGATTCTACAGTTCAGCTGTGGCGGCAGCCCAACCGATTCTTTCCCGGCGCTGGCGGTGACCACTACGGCACTCCCGAACGCCGCCCCCGGTGTCGCCTACTCGGCCGCGCTCTCCGCCATCGGGGGCGATGGCAGCTACACCTAGTCCCGTCAGGCCGGTTCGTTACCTGCCGGTCTGACCCTCGCGGCGAACGGTGACGTCACGGGCACGCCGACGGCCGCTGAGACCGGGACTTTCACCGTCCAGGTCGCGAGCGGTGACGGCCAGACCGCGACGCAACAGCTGACGCTCACCGTGAACTTGATTTGCAGCGACCTCCCAGGCTCCGCGATCGCGTCGTTCGAGGATGCCAACCTTGAAACCGTGATTCGCGGCGCGCTCCAAATCGGGGCTCAGGACGACCTCACGTGCGCCCTCGTCTCGGGGCTGACCATACTCGACAACGGCTCCTCCGCCGGCATCGTGAGCCTAGAAGGGATGCAGAACCTCACGAGCCTGACCACCCTTGTTCTCATCGACAACTCGATTACCGACGCTGGCCCCTTGAGCAGCCTCCCGAGCCTGCAAACCATTTTTCTCCGGAACAACTTCATCAGCGACCTCAGCCCGTTTACGGGGCTGACGGGGCTCGGGACCCTGGTGCTCGGGAACAACTCGATTAGCGATCTCAGCCCGCTGACCGGGCTCACGAGCCTGTGGGACCTCGACGTGGCGAACAACTCGATCACCGACATCAGTACACTGGCCGGGCTCACGGGCATGACCAAGCTCTACCTGAACGGCAACAACATCAGGGACATTGGCGCGTTGGCGGGACTCCTGGACCTGGGTGACGTCGACCTCGACGACAACGCGAATCTCGACGACCTCCGGGCCTTGCTCGATAACCCCGCGTTCGGGGTGGGCGCTCAGCTCTTTGTTCGCTCCACAGCCGTGAGCTGTACGGACGTGGCGGCGTTGAAAGCCAAGGGAGTCTCGGTGTTTTCGGATTGTCTATGAGTTGGCAAGCGGACCACTCCGGGGCGGACCGAGCTCTGCGCGCCTTGCGCAGGCTCACGCTCGTCTGCCTCGGATGCACCACGATCGTCTCAGCTTGTGGCGACGAACGCGAGACGGTCACCGGGCCTCCTCGGCCGCTGACGGATGCAGAGCTGAACCGGCTGCTCGTGGCGGAGCTGGAGGGACACGGCTTCACCGGCCGCATGGAGGAGCAGTTGGAGATCCGACTGGGCAGGCCCATCGACCGTCGGCTGGCCGAGGTGGGCCGACTCCTCTTCTTCGACCGTATTCTGTCGCTCGGGAGTGCCAACAGCTGCTCCGGCTGCCACGGACCCAACATGAGCTTCAACGACTCCAAGTCGATCTCCATCGGCGTGGGGAACAACGGAATCGTCGGAGTGGGTAGGCAGGGGCCCCACAACCTGAGGCGTGCCCCGAGCCTCATCAACGTGGCGTTCTACCCCAAGCTGATGTGGGACGGCCGATTCCGATCCAATTCGCTGGACCCTTTCGACAACTCCTCTGGATTCAGCTTCCCCGAGCCGGAGGGCTCTTCGCTCTCTCACCTGGATCATCTTCTGGGAGCCCAGGTGTTCACCCCGGTCGTATCCGAGGTGGAAATGGCCGGCTTCGGCTTCCAGGGCGACAACGTGAGCATCCGAGAGGAGCTCGCACGACGCGTCGACGCCGTCGGGGCGTACCGAGACAGCTTCGCTGAAATCTTTCCCGACGTCGACGGCGGCTCCCCGCTCACCTTCGAGCACATCGCGGCGGCGATCGCCGAGTTCACGTTCACGCTCGTGCGGGCTAACGCTCCGATCGACGAATTCGCGCGGGGGGACACCAGTGCCCTCACCGCGAACGAAAAGCGCGGTGCGCTCCTCTTCTTCGGTTCCAAGGCCTCTTGCTTCGAATGCCACATCGGAGAACTATTCGCCAACGAGATGTTCAGCGACTTCGATGCTCATGTGTTGGCGGTGCCCCAGGTGGTTCCCCTGAATACGAACGTGGTCTACGATGGGCCGGGCGCAAACGAGGACTACGGACTCGAGCGACATACGGGAGACCCCTTTGACCGATACAAATTCAGGACGTCGCCCCTGAGAAACGTCGCGTATCAGCCATCGTTTATGCACAACGGGGCGTTCGTGTGCCTCGAGAATGCGATCCGGCACCACGTCGACGTATTCGAGTCGCTGGCGAATTATTCGACCGAGAGGCTGGACGTCGGCTTGCACGGTCCGCTCGGGCCCGTCCAGCCGATGCTCGACCGCGTGCATCCCCTGAGCGGTACACCGCGCGACCTGTCGGACGAGGAGGTGCGTCACATCACGGACTTCGTCCGCTTCGCGCTCGCCGACCCGGACGCACACCCCGATCGGCTGCGATCGCTCGTCCCGCTTACGGTACCGAGCGGCCTCGCGGTCCACGACTTCGACTTCACCGTGTCAGCGGTCGACTGCTTTTGACCCGGATGAAGATCAGGCGCCTGGCGGTCGCCGCGCTCTCGCTGGCCTCGCTCTCATCCTGCGTCGAGTCTGGGGAGACACACGACCTTCTCTTGTTGGGAGGATCCGTTCTCGACGGGTCCGGGTCCGAGGCGGTTCTCACGGACGTGGCCGTCTCGGGGGACAGAATCTCGTTCGTCGGCGACGCGGCGGCGGCGCAGATATCCGCACACGACACGATCGACGTCACCGGGCTGACGGTCACGCCCGGGCTGATTGACATGCACTCCCACGCGGAGCTGGGCTCGGACCACGGTCGTGACGCGCGTGCGTTTCTGTACCAGGGCATCAC
>JADFLD010000255.1 GCA_022564535.1 Gemmatimonadota bacterium | reverse complement strand
GAGCATCCGCCCAGTGATGGTCTGGTCGACCTGCACGCTCTCGACCTTCGTGAGCGACATCTCCATCGTCTTTTTCCGGGTGATGAGCCCGACTTTGATAATCACACGCCGATCGGTCACCGCGAACTCGGAGGACGTGTAGCGGACCCAGGCGCCGACGATAAGACCGCCGACGTCTTCTGCCACCGTGGTGGGCCGCCAGATCTGCTCGGTCGTGCCGTATCCACCGACGATTCCCACGATGGTCTTGCTTCCCTGGGCTTGGAGACCGGCAGGAATGAGCCAAGCAAGAGCGATCGCGACACGGACCGGCGACGGCCTCGACCCACGCTCACGCAGGATCTTCACCTTCGGCCTCGCGGAACCGGATCGGCCACCGAATCCCATTCGTACACCCTCTGGATGCGACGGCTGATCTCGGTCATTACGGACCCACCCTGACTCGCGTTCGTCATGATCACGAGTCCGTACCCCTTCACCTTGTGGGCGAGTAGAACGGAGCGGAAACCCCAGTTGCTCCCGCCGTGGCCGAAGTACCATCCCTCTCCCATCTGGGCAATCGTGAACCCGATCGCGAACGGGCCGACCCCGACCGGACTCAGCATCTCCTGAACCAAAGCTTCCGACAGAACCCGGTTCGACTCACCCACGGCGGATCGCTGGACCTCGATGACGAGGCGCGCAAGATCGGTCGGAGTCGTCCAGAGCCCAGCCGCCGCCATCTCCGGGTAGAGATGCCACTTGGCCCCCATCGATTCTCCGGCCCGGCCGTGCGCCCGCGCGGCGTTGACGTCGCGCTCGGGCGCGATCGGCTGCTCGTAAGAGCTGTGGACCATGCCAAGCGGTCGTAGAACATCGTCTCGCATGATCTCCTCGAACGGCCGGCCACGCGCGTCGGACAGCGCCTGCTGCATCACCGTCACGCCACCGCCCGAATACTCGTAGAAGCTCATCGGCTCACGCTCCATGAAAATCGGTCCGACGTTGGAGCGTTCGTGGCCTTCTAGAATCTGGACCGGCGTCGGAATCGCGTCGGTCGGGTCGTAGCCCGGAAAACCGAAGCCGTCCCCGAGTCCCGATGTGTGGCTGGTGAGCGACCGAGGAGTGACCGGGCGGTTCTCGGTGAATCCGGATCCGTCCAGGGTCCAGGATTCGAGGATGTCGTTGATGTCGTCGTCGAGGGAGAAGAGTCCGTCCTGGACAGCCCTGAGGACCGCCATCGCCGCCACCGGCTTGCTGATGGACGCAGCCTGGAACATCGTTTCCGGGTCGACGGGGGCTCCCGTCTCGACGTCGGCGGTGCCGTAGCCCTTCGCCCAGTGGATCTGGAAGTCTCTGACTACGGCTACGCTGAGCCCAGGGACGCTGAACTCTCGCATGAGCTCACCAATCGTAAGCCCACCCAGCTCCTCGTCCCCCAAGGAGGTCTGGGCCTGCTCGATCAGCGCCATATAGTCCGCCGGCGTGTCCTGAGCCTGGGCCGAGCGTGCACTGCTCCACAGGATCACGACGGTAAGGACCCACCGGAAACGCTTCACTCCAGACCTCCTCGAATCTTCAGGGCGACTCCTGGGTCGTCCCGGCTCTCCCAATGAGCGCTCACCCGTGCACACCATGCCGCACGATACCGATGACGGCAATACGAGCCGCGTGCGTCGACTCGTGCTGCGTGGCCGAAGTCTGGCTACGCGGCTGGAGGGTGCCCGTTCGGTCGACCTCGCATATCTTATCCGACCTATTCTCAACAAGGAGGAGTCATGATCCGTCGAATCTCGATGGCTGCCCTCGCGCTCCTGATCGCTGTCCCAATGGCCGCCCAGGTTCCCGAGGGTCTGCAGTTACGCGTCGACCGCAGTACGAATGCGAACGATCCCGACGACGTCCCTGAGGTGACCATCACGGCCGTAGGCAGCGGGTTCCAGGTGAACACGGGCCCCGCCGCGGTTCTCTGGCAGGATTCGAACACCGCGTCGGGCGAGTACACGCTGTCCGCGACGTTCACGCTGCAGGAGCCTAGCAGCCACAACAACTACTATGGCCTCATCTACGGCGCGGCAGCATTGGACGGTGAGAGTCAGAATTATCTGTACTTCCTGATCGGGCAGAACGGCAGCTACATCGTCAAACACAGAGCGAACAACGAGACCGTGCACGACATCCAGGGCCGGACTCCGCACGATGCGATCGTGCAGCCCGGTTCCGACGGGAAGTCCGTGAACGAGCTCGAAGTACGCGTCGGTGCCGACGAAACCGAGTTCGTCGTCAATGGAACGGTGGTGTTCACGGCACCGAAGTCCGGCATGGCCGCCCGGTCCGACGGCATCTACGGCGTCCGGATCAACCACGTGATTCCGGGCGTGCTCGTCGAAGGTCTAGGCGTCGGACACTGAGGCGTGCATCACTGACCACCGGTAGATAGCGGACCGCTTCGTAGGTTGCGGTCCGAGACGTCGAGGGCTGACTCCTCCGGGAGACACGTTACGAAGCCCGGGGTACATGGCACTTCGTACCCCGGGCTTCGTCATGCCTAGGCGCCCAGGCCCAGGGCACCCGGGCCGTCCACCAGCGTCGAGCTCAATAGCTCCAAGGAGCCTGGGCTCGGTTTCTCCGAGCGGGCCGGGCGTGATGTCGAGTCGTTCGAAACGGCGCGCTCACGTCCCGTCAGCCCCGAGGTCGCATCGTCCAATCGAAGTGACGGGTGTACAGGTAGACGCTTCCGCCGAGAACCACGACGACCCCGATCGTGTCCATGTCGACCTCCTCGACGTGCTCGTTCTGCCACCGATGGTCGTCGACATAGAGCGCGCCACACTGCCGCTTCACAAGCTCCGCGGCCTTCGAGGGATCCTCTGTCGACAAGCCCCAAGGAATCGGCCTCCGGCCCCCGTGACCGATCGAGCCGATGCACACCTCCACCCCGTGAGATACCGGGATGTACAGCCACCGCAGGAGGTCGGTGTTGTCCACGGCCTTCAGCCTGGCTTCCTGCAGCCGCACTCCCTGAATCACGCGATACCCGAAGATCGAATTCGGGTTGCGGCCCAACTTGAGCGTCAGAAAGTCTTCGAGCTCCTCGTTCCGTACCGTGACCTCGAGGGGGTCGAGACGAAACGGCTCCGGCCGCATCTCGATGTCGATCCCGTACTGACCGCTCGGCCCAACAGCCACGAGCGGCGACTCGTTCTCGAAGTACCCTAGCCGCTGTACGTAGAGGTAGTACTCCCCCGCGCCTGGGACCTCGATGACGTAGAAGCCTTCGCGGTTGGAGGAGGAGCCCACCACGACGTCGCGCTCGCTGTCCAGTAGGAACACGCCTGCCAACGCCACAGGGCCGCCATTCGCGGAGTCGGAAACACGGCCGCGAATCTGCTGCGCACTCACGACTGACGCGCACGTGAACGCGAGGATCGGGAGCGTCAGTCCGAGTGCCGCCAATCGTGTCATCGGGCTGCTAGCAGAGGCCGTCGTCATCACATCAGCGGGGAAGAACTTTGGCTCCGCCCAGCGGATCACTGCCGAATCGATTCGGGCCGTCGGTGCCCTTGCTGAAGAGCAGCACGAGACCTAGGTACATGTTGTACAGGGGGATCGATAGCAGCCACCAATGCCATCCCGGTCTGTCCAGGTCATGCAGTCGCTTGATGGTGATGCACACGGCAGCCCAGATTCCCGCCACCATTACGCCGGCAGCGGGCACGAACATGAGCGGAAGATTCGTCGCCACGCCGATCATCATCAGCGCGATCGCCGCCGTGAACATCACGAGATCGTCGAGTACGATATGCCACAAATACCACGAGCGGTTGGCCCGCCCCTGAGGCGAAAAGAGGTCGAGAAGCACGTCCATTGAAACCTCCGGGCGACTGGCTGCCGCTTACTCGGCGCACGGCGCGGCGTCACCCATAGTGGCCGCACCGAGCACGAGAAGCGAGAAAGCTCGATCGCCCTTCCTTGTGTGGTGCGCGTTCGATGGTCGTGAGCCCCCCGCCCGATGACCGCTGGTTCAGTCGTGAATGAGCCTCGGCGCTCGGTTGACTGCCTAGTAAGCGGAGGCCCTAAGCCGATAAACCAAATCACATCAACGACTATCGGCGGGACGCA
>JADFLD010000254.1 GCA_022564535.1 Gemmatimonadota bacterium | reverse complement strand
ACGTCGCGGACGCAAGAAGTCGCATCCACTTCAGACCGAGAACGAGAAACTGCGCCGACGTGCCAAGCAAGCTGAGGCACAACTCGAGAAGGCCCGCCGGGTCATTGAGGTGCAGGGAAACGTCTCCGCGCTCTTGGAAGAGTTGCTCCAGGCCGGGAGTGCGACGGAAGACGGGAGCAACGAGCGATGATCGAGCACGCCGTCGAGGAACTCACCCCCATCGTCGGGACCCGCCCGCGCCCCAACGCAAGCGAGCGAAGTCACCGTCGGCTCGGGCTCTCTCGGGCGAGGAACGCAAGGCCGTGCTCGAGGAGCTCCACTCCGAGCGCTTCGTCGACTGCTCGCCCGCCCAAACCTGGGCCACGCTGCTCGACGAAGGTCGCTACCTGGCGTCGGAGCGTACGATGTACCGTCTACTGGCTGCCGAAGGCGAGACCAGAGAGCGGCGTAATCAACTCGTGCATCCGCCCTCGCTTACGGTCTGTGCCATCGATGATGGCCCGTTATGGCGGTCTGCGGGGGGTGGGGCATGCTCGTGAGAATTACCGCCCGGAGGTGGGGCACGCTCGTGAAAATCACGCCCATTGCCTGGGGCATACTCATGAGAAACTCACCTCCAGGCTGGGGCATACTCATGGAAATGGGTGGGGCTTGCCTGTGGGAAATGACAGTGCCCACATCTCGCACCTGACCACACAGCACTAGCGTCCCGCGCCCCCGCGCACCGAGCAGAATCCTCCGTCTGCGGTACAGCCCGGCTCCCTCAGGGTGCGCTCGTATAGTTCGAAGATCCGACGGTACTCGTCGGTCCACGAGGTCGGTTCCACGAAGCCGTGACTCTCGACCGGATACACGGCCAACTCCCAGTTCTCCTTCCCGAGCTCGATGAGGCGTTGCGAGAGGCGTACGACGTCCGAGAAGTGCACGTTCGTGTCGACCATGCCGTGAAGCATGACGAGGTGCTGATCGGGGCGGAAATTCTCGGCAAAGTAGATCGGTGACGATTTCTCGTACGCCTCCTCATCGCCCTGGGGGAGGTTCAGAATTCGGCTCGTGTACCCGTGGTTGTAGTGCGCCCAGTCGGTTACGGATCGGAGCGCCGCTCCGGACTTGAAGGTGTCACCGGAAGTGAAGAGCCCCATGAGGGTGATGAACCCCCCATACGAGCCACCGTATAGGCCGATGCGCCCAGGATCGACGCCCTCGCTTGCGGCGAGGTATCGGGCGCCGTCGACCTGGTCGGACATGTCTTTGCCGCCCATCCAGCGGTAGATGCTTGTCCGCCACTCGGCGCCGTAGCCCGCCGACCCACGGTAGTCGATGTCGAGCACCGTGTAGCCGTTGGCCGCGAGGAAGTGATTGAACTGATACTCTCGGTAGTAGGACGACCAGTAGTTGTGGACGTTGTGTAGGTAGCCAGCCCCGTGAACGAAGAGTATCCCCGCCCCGTTGGGCTGTGCTCCCATGTCGGAAGGCCGATAAATGCGGGCCGGGACCATGGTACCGTCCTCGGCGCGGAAGCTGATGATCTCCGGCGTGATCCACGGGAATGATGCCCAAGCCGCAGTGGGTGACGTCGTCACCTGCTCCATGTCGGAGGCATCGTCGGAGTCGGTGAGGAAGAGCTCGGGTGGACGGTCGGCGACGTCGTGCAGAACCGCCATCCGTTTGCCGTCCGGCGACAGCGTCGCCACGAACCGCCCATCGCCTTGTGTGAGCCGTTCGTGGTCCGACCCGTCGAAGTCCATCCGATAGACGTGCTCGTCGTATGGCGAACCCTCGTTCGTTCGCAAGAGAAAGCGTGAACGGTCTTCGGGTAGGGAGACGCTCAAGACCTCCCACTCGCCGCTTGTCAGAGCCTGTTTGTCGGACCCGTCCGCGTCGATGGCGTACAGGTGAGCGAAGCCGCTTTCCTCGCTCACGAAGTAGACCCGGTCGGTACCGGGCAGAAAGCCGACGCACTGAGCGAAACACGGGCCGGCCACCCAGGCGTCGTCGTGGAGATGGTCGAGCAGAGTACGCTCGCCGGTGGCGGCGTCTACGGTCCAGAGCCAGCGGTCCTTGTTGTCGAAGGAGACGGAGAAGACGAAGGCAATCGTGCCCTCATCGTTCCAGTCGGCCCGGACGACGCGTGCGGGGATTTCACTGTCATCTTCCTCCGGCGTCGCATCGATCCACTCGATGTCGCCCGACGCTGTTGTGATGATCCCTGCCCGAGAAGCCCCTTGCTCGTCTCCAACCTTGGTGCGTACGGTGAGGTCACGCGTGTAGCCGTCCTCGGTGACCCAATCCGGAACGATCGTCTCCTGCGCGTCTTGGGCTTGGGTCGATGTTTGGACAAGGACGTAGGCACCGGAGCGGGTGGGGGTCAGCCCCCGAACGTTCTCGTTGTCGGCGAGGTATAGCGGCTGCGGCTCCTCGGCCGCCCGCGCATCGCGGATCGAATCGGCGCGCTCACTTTGGGCGGTTCCGCGACGGATATGCTCGAACAGTTCGAGCTGCTGTGCCTCGAGGAACCCCCGTTGCCCGTCCGCGTCCTCATCCTCACTCGGCTCGGCTCCTGAGGCGATCCAAGTGACCTGGGTCAACCCGCCCGTGGCCAGCGTCAGTTCGTACAGATTGTTCTGTCGACGGAAGAGGATCGTCTTGCCGTCCACGCCGAAAGTAGGCTGACCCTCTCCGTCCTCAGTGTGCGTGAGCCGGCGAATGTCGAGTGACCGTCGGTCGATGAGATAGAGGTCGCCGGACACCGAGGTGACACGCCAACGGCGGTCTGGGGAGAGGTCTCCTCCGGCGATCAGAGGTGCCAATTCCCTGGCAGCCTCGTCGTCGATCTTCTCGGGCTCGCCGCCGGTTCCCAGCACGCGGTAGAGCGAGCGACCCTCGTCCCAATCGAGTCCTCCGGGCTGCCATCGGAAGTAGATCCACCGAGAGTCGTCCGTCCATCTCAGCTGAGTCGGTGCCTGACCGACGTTGGCTTGTGCGCGCATGATGCTGCGAATCGACAGATCGAACGGCTGGTCTTGAATGGCCTCGGGCACGAAGTCGGCTACGCTCTGCGCGTAGATTTCACCGAGGGGCGCGGTGGCAGCAGTGATGCTCAGGGCGGCGGCAAACCCGAACGCGGCTGGCCGCACTGACAATCCCTCAACAATCGTGCCCGTCATCATCTTCCGTGTGCTCATCTTCCGGCTCTCCCAGCTTCTTCAGTCATCGGCTTCTCGGATGTGTGGGCTTCAGTCGCCCATACAGATTCCTAGTGCTCGCGCGGTGTCCAAAACTTCCGCGTCCAGGGGAACCGTCTTGATCGTCGCGATTGCCTCCTCGAGCGGCACGGCGAGAACGTTAGGCGGGTCCAAGGCGACCATGGTGCCGAACTCACCCTCGCTCACCAGCCTCACGGCGGCAGCGCCGAATCGAAGGGCGAGCAGACGATCGTACGCGTTGGGACCGCCGCCACGTTGCAGGTGGCCCAGCACCAGCTCGCGCGTCTCCCGACCTGTCCGGTCGTAGATTTCGTCGGCGACGAGCTTCGCCACTCCGCCCAGCCGCTTCTGCCCTTCCGCGGCTTGCTTGAAGAGTGGCTCCCCGCCCACGGGGAACGCGCCTTCCGAAACCACCACGATCGCGAACTCCGATCCACTCGAGTACCGGCTTTCGATCTTTCGGCAGACTGATTCCATGTCGTAGGGGATCTCGGGGATGAGGATGACGTCTGCCGTGCCCGCGAGACCAGCGAAGAGCGAAATCCAACCGGCCGACCGTCCCATGAGCTCCACGACCATGACCCGTTCGTGCGCCTCTGCCGTCGAGTGCAGCTTTCCGATCGCGTCGGTTGCCGTCTCGACCGCGGTGGTGAACCCGAACGTCAGATTCGTCGCTGCGAGGTCGTTGTCGATGGTCTTCGGTACGCCGACGACCTTGAGACCCTTCTCGGCCAGCTTCTGGGCGATTCCGAGTGAGCCGTCTCCACCGATGGCAATCAGGGCGTCGATGTCATGTCCGGCGATCTCGTCCAGGACTCTCTGCGATCGGTCTTCGTAGGTCATCGATCCATCGTCGGCTTTCACGGGCCATTTCAGGGGATTTCCACGGTTCGTG
>JADFLD010000253.1 GCA_022564535.1 Gemmatimonadota bacterium | reverse complement strand
TCTACCGATACAGAACGGACGCACCGGTTGGCGCACGAAGCGCTCAGGCCCGATGTTGTTCGCTTCCGGAAGAACCGACGGGAAGCCCACGTCGGAAGATCGGCTGCTCACAGGAGAAAATGTCATGTCGTCGTCGCGATTCCTGCGGTCCACGCTCTTCGCTTGCGGTGCGAGCATGTTGCTCGGGTGTGCCACCGATTCCGCTGAACCTGCGACCGCGACGATGGGCAATCCCATCACGGGTGAGGGGCTGCCGAACCCGAATCCCACGGTCATGGCCAACTGGGGCGACCTCCCCGAGGGACGAGAGTGGGGTACGACGGCCGGGATCGACATCGACCCGAACGACGGGCACATTTGGGCCTATGAGCGGTGTGGCGCGGGGGCCCTCACAGGCGGCGGCGTCAGCTGCGACTCGAACGAGGTGGACCCGATCTTCAAGTTCGATCGGCACACCGGAGAGATCCTCGCCAACTTCGGTGCTGGCCTCTTCGTGACACCCCACGGGATCCACGTGGACAGCGACGGCAACGTCTGGGTGACCGACTTCGCTGGGAACCGAGCCGGAACGAAGGGCCATCGTGTCTTCAAGTTCAGCCCCACGGGCGAGGTTCTGATGACGCTCGGTACGGCCGGCCAGCCCGGAAGCGGGCCGAACCAGTTCAACCAGCCCAATGACGTCATCACGGCTCCGGACGGCAGCATCTTCGTCGCCGACGGTCATAGTGGTCAGAACGCCAACCCGCCCGACGGCTCCACCGGCCGCATCATCAAGTTCGCCGCCGACGGGACGTACATCATGGAGTGGGGCGAGATCGGTCCCGAGCACGGGCAGTTCCGCACCCCCCACGCGCTGGCCTTCGACTCCCGGGGCCGCCTCTGGGTCGCCGACCGGGGCAACCACCGAATCGAGATCTTCGACCAGGACGGCAACTATCTCGAGTCACGCTACATGTACGGGCGCGTCAGCGGCATCTACATCACCGAAGACGACATGCTGTACGCGATCGACTCGGAGTCCAGCCCAACGAACCATCCGAATTGGCGAAACGGTGTCCGGATCGGACATATCGACGAAGACCGGATCACCGGCTTCATTCCGCCTTTCGAAAGGGACACCAGGCTCTACCAGGGCACGGCCGGCGAGGGCGTCGTCGTCGACGAGGACGGCAACGTATACGCGGCGGAGGGGCCGAACTCGTTGCGATGGGCGGGTGGAGCTTTCACGAAATACGTGGTGGGTAGCCGGTAGGGCGAGGTCTTCGTCGGCACCGGGAGGGGCGCCCTGTTCCAAGACTCGGCAGAGCGTGAGTCGGGAGACGTTAGAGACGGCACGCCAGCTCCAGAGTAGACCCCCCCGGCGTCGCGAGCACCGGGTTGGGCGCTCGTGGCTGCAACGTCGTGCTCCGACTCGCGCACAGCGATCGGCGAGGTCGGTCAGCGTCACTTCGCGCGGGGACGGGCGGCCGCCCACTACACTTAACCAAGCCGCGGTTCGCGGAGTCTTGATCGTGGTAGAGAGACCACCGTCCAGGGCAGCCATGCTTCGAGGGTTCACACCAGGAGTCCTTCTGCTTCTTCCGTCCGTACTGTCGGCGCAGGAGGGCAGCATCGCGTTCACGCACTCGGTTCGTATCGAATTCGAGATGTCGGAAGAGATGCGTGCCCGCTTCGAAGCACGTGGTGGCAACATTGGAGGGCGTGGGGCGGTGCCGACGGAACGGGTGCGTCAGTTCGTCTTGTTGTTCAACACGACCGAGTCTCTGATGAAGCCGGTGCCACGGGTGGCGCCGGAGGGTGGTCGAGGTCGGGGCGGCTTCAATGGACGCGAGGGCGGCGGCGGAGGTGGTGACTTCGGTCGTAGAAGTCGCATGGGCTTCGCGTCTCGCAACGCCCAGGAGAGGTTGGTCGAGGCTCACACGCGGTACGACGAAGGCACCATCGTGGAGGTCCGGCAATTGTTGGGGCGCTCCTTCATTATCGCCGACGAACGTCCGACCTATGCATGGAAGCTGACCGGCGAGCAGGCCGAGTTCCTCGGATACACCGTACAGAAGGCCACCGCTGTTCAGGACAGCTCCACGATCGAAGCCTGGTTTACGCCACAGATTCCCGTGCAAGGCGGACCCGCGACGTTCGGGGGGTTGCCCGGGATGATCCTCGTCGTCTCGATCGACGACGGAGAGGTGCAGTACACCGCGACAGGGGTCTCCATGAGTCCGATCGCCGAGGGAGTCATCTCGAGGCCCACCGAGGGCGTCGAAATGACGAGAGAGCAATACGAGGTAATGGTGACCGAGAAGCTCGAGGAGTTGCGGGCCACACAGCGGAGAATCAGAGGGTGAGTTCGAGAAAGTTGGGCCGAGCTTCGTCGTTGCTGGGACGCGGCCTCGCCGCCGTTGCAACGGTCGGACTCTCTCTCGTGGTCGCACCGTCCGCCGAGGCCCAGGAGACGTATGACGTCCGGGGCATCGTGGCCGACTCGACGGGCGCAGGACTCGACGGAGCGATGATCGTGGCGCTGGCCCTCCCCGACTCCTTGCTGACGAAGTTCGCTCTGAGCGACGGGAACGGCTCCTTCAACTTGAGTCGGGTGCCGCCCGGAGAGTACCTCCTCCAGATCACGATGGTCGGTCATCAAACGGTGCGTCGGCCGTTTTCGATCACGGGAGCGGACGTCGACGCGGGGACGATCAATCTGGAGGTGTTGGCCTACGAGATGGACGCGCTCGTGGTCAGCGTGGACCACGTCCCGTTCGTGAACCGGCGTGACACGCTCGACTACAATGCCCTGGCCTTCGTGACACGACCGAACGCCACCGTTGAGGAGCTGCTCGCTCGGCTGCCTGGGATCGAGGTGGATCCCGACGGGACCATCCGGGCGCAGGGAGAGGAGGTACGGAATGTCCTGGTCGATGGGAGGGAGTTTTTCGGAAGTGACCCGACCATCGCGACCAGAAACCTCCCTGCGGATGCCATCGAACGCATTCAGGTCTACGACAGGCAGTCCGACATGGCCGAGTTCACCGGCATCGCCGACGGACAGGAGGAGCGGACGATCAACCTGGTGCTTCGCGAGGACGCCCGAAGAGGTTACTTCGGTCAGGCGGTTGGGGGCCTCGGGGGTGGACTCGAGCCGGCCGCGGTGATCGAAGCCCAGCCTGATGGCCGCACCCGGTACAGCGAATCGCTCAACATCAGTCGTTTTTCGCCGACCACACAACTCGCGCTGCTGGGGAACGCGAACAACGTAAACCAGGCAGGCTTCGCCTGGGGCGACTTCGTGAACTTCAGCGGTGGCGCTCGGGGCTTGGCCGCCGGGGCTGGTCGCGGTGGCGCGGGTGACCGGAGTGGAGGTCGGGGTGGTATCCAACTCGGGGGAGGCAGAAACGACGGGTTTACCGAGTCGAGGTCGTTGGGCCTGAACGCGAACCACGATTTCTCCGAGGATCGCTGGATTCGGAGTAGCTACTTCTACACGGGTCTGGACAATGTCCAGCGGCAGACGACCCAACAGCAACAGCTTTTGGGGTCGAGTACGGCGGCCCTCCAGAACGCGGCGGCGGATCAGGTCACCGCGAACACGAGCCACCGCGTCAATTTGAATGCGCAGTATGGGTTCTCAGACGGACACGACATCAGGCTCCGCGGCAGTCTGAGTGTCGGGGCGTCGTCCTTGACGAGCTTCGAGTCCAACGAGACGACGACTCTCGACGGGCGGGTCCAAAACACCGGAATCAGCAACAACGTGGTCGACGGCAACGACCTCGGAGGATCCGCGCGCGTTACCTGGCGAAAGCGGCTGGCGGAGAACGGCAGGTCGCTCGTTGCCGAGGCCACTTCGAGTATCCAGGAGCCGGAGCTCTACGGCAATCTGGAAACCACAACCGGTATCGCCAACGGGAACGGCGACCTCGTGATGCGGGACTTGATCCAGCAGCAGTCGCGAACGGGTCGGACTCTGTCTCATTCCCAGCGGCTCTCGCTCACGCAGCCGGTTGGGGAAGGGAGCATCGTCGAGGTGTTCGGCGAGCGCCGAGTAGTCAATGAGGACCAGGACAACTCCGTCTTCGACATAGGGCCGGGGACACCCACCTTCAAC
>JADFLD010000252.1 GCA_022564535.1 Gemmatimonadota bacterium | reverse complement strand
GCACAGATGGGGCGACGGATAGCCCGCCGTCTTGTGTCCAGCCCGCTGTAGAATCGAAGCGAGGGTCGATGTGACGGACCCCTTCCCGTTCGTGCCCCCTATATGAAGCGTCGCATACGACAGGTGGGGATCGCCCAGAACCTCGAGCGCACGCACGGTCCGCTCGAGCCCCCAGTGCACGCCGGTCGCGAGAGGCGGAAAAAGGCGACCCACAAGGGGGTCGGCGAAAGGCCGATCCAACCGTTCCGGTGCGAGGACCGGAGCGCCCGTCAGTCCTTCCAACCTGCGTACTGGTGTCGGAGGAGCCGTGCGACGAAGTCCTTCAGCTCCCGGCGATCCACGATCCGATCTACCATCCCGTGATCCAGAAGGAACTCCGAGCGTTGGAACCCCTCCGGCAGCTCCTGCCGGATGGTTTCCTCGATGACACGGGGTCCGGCGAAGCCGATGAGCGCACCGGGCTCGGCGATGTTGGCGTCTCCCAGCATCGCGAAGGAGGCCGTGACCCCACCCGTCGTGGGGTGCGTCAGAATCGAGATGAACGGCAACCCGGCCTCATGAATGCGAGCGAGCACGGTCGACGTCTTCGCCATTTGCATGAGAGAGTAGATCCCCTCCTGCATGCGGGCTCCACCCGAGGCGCTCACGATCAGGAACGGACACTTGGACTTCAAGGCCACGTGCGCCACACGCGCGATCTTCTCGCCGACGACCGAGCCCATCGAACCCCCGATGAAGTCGAAGTCCATGACCGCGAGAACGACTTCGATGCCGTCGAGCGTACCGGACCCGGTGACCACGCCTTCATTGGCGCCCTTCGCCTCGGCGGCCGCGATACGGGCGGGATACGGCTTCAGATCTACGAACCCCAACGGGTCAGCAGCCCGAAGGTCCTGGTCGAACTCTTCGAACGAACCCCCGTCGATAAGGATGCTGACATACGCGTGTGCTGAAATCCTGAGGTGGTGTCCGCACGTCGGACAGACGTTGAGATTCTGGGCGAGCCGCTCTCTGTAGAGGATGTCGCCGCACCCCTTGCACTTGTCGAAAACGTCCGTGGGGACTTCGCGCTTGTCCTGAGCTTTTAGCGGCTTCTTGTCCTTCCGGAACCAGGCCATGGGCCTCCTATTCCTGCTTCACGATCGGTCCGTCATCGTTCGTGTGCGACGCGCACGGCGACCGCAACCGCGACCCATGACATGAACAAGAATGTTCCGCCGTAGCTCACGAACGGCAGCGGGATCCCGGTAATCGGCACGACTCCGACGGTCATGCCGACGTTGACGAAAATGTGTACCAGCCAAGCCCCGAAGATACCGAGGAGAACGAGGCCGGCAAAGGGATCGGGCGACCCCTCGGCCATTCGAACCAGTCGCGCCAAGACGTAAGCGAACGCGAGGATGGCAAGGGTCGTCCCCACGAACCCCAACTCCTCCCCAACGACGCTGAAGATGAAATCCGTATGCTGCTCGGGGAGGAAGTCGAAGCGCTTCTGGTTGCCGAGCGTGAAGCCCTGCCCCCCGAAGCCCCCGCTGCCCACGGCCACCTTCGACTGTATCACCTGGTACCCCGCGCCACGTGGATCGACTTCGGGATCGAGATACACCAAAATTCGGTTCTGCTGGTACGGCGCCAGGGAATTCCAGAGCGGCGTCGAGATCGTAGCGGTCGCGAAATTCGCCAGCACGACCGCGACCGACTCGTACAGGAAGAGGCGATAACGGTACAGGTAGAGGAAGAAAATCACGGCCAGGATGTAGCCGGACCAGATCCGCGTGTCGTAGGCAAGGAAGAGCCCCACGACGGGACTCGCGACCAGCAGGAGGAGCGACACCGGTGTCGCGGCCCAATACAGCATCGCGAACAGGATCCCCACGAAGGCCATCGCGGTCCCCAGGTCCGGCTGGAGCATCACGAGGCCCAGCGGCAGGGCGACGAGCGCGCCTGCGGGGACCAATTCGCGCAGCGAGACCAGGCCCGAGTCGCGTTGGGAGAGGAGGCGCGCCAAGACCAGAATCGTGGAAATCTTGGCGATCTCGGCGGGCTGAAACGTGATGAAGCCGAGATCGATCCAGCTCTTCACGCCGGCCGCGGTTCCGCGGCCGGATCCGATGACTAGAGTAGCGGCGAGAAGCACCACACTCACCACATACGCGGGCACCGACACCCACTCGATCCATCGCAGGGGAACACGGGACACCACCGAGAACGAAACGAGTGCGAGTACGAACCATACGCTTTGGCGCACCCAAGCGCCCGACGTGACCGGGTTGGGAATGTGGATGACGCCAGCGGAGTAGATCATCGCGATCCCGAAGACGGTGAGTCCGAGGATCGCAAGGACCAGTGGCGGATCGATCGCCCACTTCCCGAACCAACGGATCATCTGCCACCAGCGCGGGTCGGCTGTGTCGCGGGGAAACGCTCAGCATACCACGAAGGAACCGGCCCGACCCGAATGTGGTCGAGATAGGTCTGTACCGAGTCGACCTCTATGCCATGCAGGCGGCGCAGGTAATAGTCCGCGGTCTTCGCGACGATCGGCGCCGCCATGCTCGACCCACTTCGGCCGTGTTCGACCACGGCGACCACGACGATCTCGGGCGGCTCGCCGGGGGGGCCGGCCATGCCCGCGAACCAAGCGTGGTTCTCTACGGTCCCCAGGATGCTTTGGGCGGTCTGGCCCGTGCCGGTCTTCCCCAGCACGTCCCAATACTCCAGCGCCGTGCCGTAGTGCGCCGTCCCACCGGGTGCGGTCACCCTGCGCATGCCTTCCAGGAGCGTCTCGAGGTGTTCGGGCGAGAGATCCAGTCGCCAGCCTTCCCGAAATGGCGCATCCCGTGCGATCGTCGGGGCTGGTGCCGCGCCGTCACGAGCGAGCGCCACGTAGAACTGTGCCATCTTGAGCGGCGTCTGTGCGTTGGGCCCCTGACCGATGGCCAGGTTGAGCGTCTCGCCCTCCGTGGGGCGGTACCCGTACCTCTCCTGGTACCAAGCCGGCGTATCCGGAAATATTCCCTGGCTCTCTTGAGGAAGATCGATCCCGCACCGTCGGCTGAAGCCGATTTCGGTGGCCCGTTGCAGCAGCCTGGCGAGGCCGATCCGCAGGCCGAGCTGATAGAAGTAAACGTCGCAGGAGTTCCCGATCGCCTCAGCGAGCGTGTTGTAGCCGTGGCCTGCTGGATCCCAACAGCGCCACGTTCGGTCGCCGAAGTACCAGGAACCCGTGCACGGGTCCGGCATGACCTCGTCGGGCGTGACCACGCCCAGGTCGAGGGCGATCCCGGCGGTGGCCAGCTTCCACGTCGACGCCGGCGCGTAGCGCCCGAGCACCGACCGGTCGAACAGAGGCTTCCGCTCATCCGTCCTGAGGGCGTCCCACGTTTCTGTGTCGATTCCGCCCACGAATACGTTCGGGTCGTAACCAGGGGCCGAGTACAGCGCGAGCACGCCCCCATCGGCCGGATCGAGTGCGACGACGGCTCCAGACATCGAGTCCGGAAAGATGTCGTGGACCCACTGCTGCAGGGCGAAGTCCAGGTTCAAGTGGAGGTCCTCACCCGGCTCGGCCGGTGTCATGGCCGCTCCACCGAATTCCCCGACGATGCGTCCACGGGCGTCGAATTCGACGTACCGCACACCCCGGGTACCCTGGAGCATCGACTCGTACTGACGCTCGATACCGAGCTTGCCCACGATCATCCCCGCTTCGTACTTCGGGTCGAGGAACGCGTCGGACGCCAGCTCGCCGGTCGTGATTTCACCCACGTACCCCATGACGTGGCCCGCCGCCCCACCCAACAAGTAACGCCGGCGGGGCCGCATCTCCACGTATACCCCGGGGAAGTCGGCCCTCCTCTCCTCCAGAGCGGATACGACCTCGAAATCCGCGTCGGAATCGACCACGACCTCCCGCCCGAAACGGCGCAGCGTCGCGACCACCTGCTCGATCCGCCGATCCGACAGCTCCATGTGCTCGGCCATGCGTACGAGCGTGGCTCGCACCGACTCCACGGGGCCGGGGAGGATCGTGACGGAGTAGCCTGGAACGTTGTCGGCGAGGATTTCGCCGTTCCGATCGTAAATCGTTCCACGTGGCGCGGGAACCGACAGCGTGCGAATCCGGTTGGA
>JADFLD010000251.1 GCA_022564535.1 Gemmatimonadota bacterium | reverse complement strand
AAGGGCTGGCCCGCAGGGGTGGGGCAGATCGGATTCAGTTCAGAAGATACCGACCCGATCCCTCCATCGAGGGCCGGCTCCTCAGCGACCTCGCCGCCGAGCGAGGGCAGGACCCCATCGACACCGCGATCGACCTCATCGAGCGGGGGAGCGTCAGCATCGTCTCGTTCAACATGCACGACGACGACGTCGAGACGCTCATGGCTCAGCCATGGACCATGACGTCGTCCGACGGAGGGCTCGTGTCGATGAACGACGGAGTGCCGCATCCGCGTACGTACGGAGCTTTTTCCCGCAAGATCCGCCTCTACGCGATGGAGAAAGGGACCGTGAGCCTCGAGCACGCGATCCGGAGCATGACCTCGCTACCCGCCATGGTCTTCGGGATGCCCGATCGAGGCGTCCTCCGCCCTGGCGGGGCGGCGGACGTCGTGGTCTTCGATCTGCCCGCAGTCCGGGACGTCGCCGAGTACACGGACCCGCATCACTACTCGGAGGGCATGATCCACGTCTTCGTGAACGGGGTGGCCACGATCCGGAACGGGGCGTTCACAGGGGAACGGGGTGGGAGGGTGTTGCAGAAAGGACGCTAGCGTCGTCGAACTTCGCCTACCGCCCCTCGAATCGAGGCTCGCGCCCTTCCCGTCGCGCGCGAAGTCCTTCCTTCAAGTCCGCCGAGCTGTCACAGAGCTCGACGAGTCGAGCCGCTTCCTTCGCGTCCGCCGTTCCGGCAGCGACGTCCGTGAGGATACGCTTCATCGACTGAACGGCGAGAGGCGCCAGGGCCGAGAGGCGCGAGGCCAACGCGTCGGTCTCTGCCACGAGGTCGCCGCGGGCGACCCGGTGGGTGAGGAAGCCGACGCGCAGCATTTCGTCCGAATCCAATTCCTCGGCGGCCAGCAGAATCCGACTCGCGGTCGCGAGGCCGAGTCGTTCCACGTACCGGCGGAGCCCTCCGACCGGATAACAAACCCCCAGCCTCGCGGCCGGGACCGACAGGCGACTCCCCGTCACGCCGATACGGAAGTCACAGCAGAGTGCGATCTCGGCGCCGCCTCCGTAGACGCTGCCGTTGAGCGCACAAATGGTCGGCAGCCGGACGTCGGACAATCGGTTCGTGAGCGTCTCGAACACCGCCCCGCTCATTTCTCCGCTTTCCATCTGCGCGAGCGAGGCGCCGGAGCAGAAAGTCGTGTCACCGCTCCCCGTGACCACGATGACCCGAACGGCGTCGTTGCGCTCGACTTCGTCCAGTTGCGCGCGGAAGAGGTCGACGTCGGCCGCACTCAAGGCGTTGTGCTGTGCGGGACGGTCGAGCGTGAAGCGAGCGATGGGCCCGTCGATGTCGACGCGAGTGCCGGGTGTGTCGGTTGATTGAGTCACGATGGCAATTGTAGCGGTGTCGCGGCGCATCGCCAGAAGGACTGGGTCGGCGTAGATTTCTGCCCCCACCGAACGGCGTACGGGAGGAGCGAGTTGGGCGCGATACGGGACTTCATGGAGACGAACTACCTCCATTTCAACGCACGCGAAGTCGTCGACGCCGCCAAGGCGTACGAGGCCCATGTCGACGCGGGTGGCAAGATGCTCATGGCAGTCGCCGGCGCGATGTCGACGGGTGAGTTCGGGATCACCCTCGCTCGGATGATTCGCGCCGGGAAGGTCCATGCGATCTCCTGCACCGGGGCGAACCTCGAGGAGGACGTCTTCAACCTGGTCGCGAAACGCGATTACGAGATCATCCGGTCGTGGCGGGAACTTTCCGCAGCGGACGAGCAGAGGCTTTTCGAGCGCGGAATGAATCGGGTGACGGACACCTGCATTCCCGAGACGGTCATGCGCCATCTCGAACGCCGACTACTCGAGTGCTGGCAGAGGGCGGCGGCGTCCGGGGCGCGTAGGACACCTGCGGAGTTTCTCTTCGAGGTGCTCGATGGGGACTCGATCGCGGAGCACTATCAAGTCGACCCGGCCCATTCGTGGGTTCTTGCCGCGAAGGAGGCGGGCATTCCGGTATTCGCCCCAGGGTGGGAGGATTCCACCACGGGCAACATGTTCGCGGCCAAGGTCATGGTCGGCCTTCTGCCCGACCACACGTGCGTCAAGGCCGGCACGGAGCAGTTCCAGGCCCTCGTCGAGTGGTACGAAGTCAACCACGGGGCAGGCGAGCATCCGTCCGTCGGTTTCTTCCAGATTGGGGGGGGCATCGCGGGGGACTTCGCGATCTGTGCGGTTCCGTGTATCACCCAGGATCTGCGGCGTGAGGTGCCGTGCTGGGGCTACTTCTGCCAGATCACCGACGCACAACCGTCGTACGGAGGGTACTCCGGGGCTCCGGCGAACGAGAAGATCACCTGGGGGAAGTTGGAGCCCACGACCCCTCGATTCGAGATCAACTCGGACGCTGCCATCGTGGCGCCTCTGATTTGCGCCTGGGTGCTCGGCGACTAGGAAATCGGTCCTGCGAAGCCCGCCTCTGCGACCAGGAGGATGATCGCACGCTGTACGGCCAGATAGGCGTCGCGGTTCACCCAATACTCGTTCGGCGCGTGACCGTTGGCGCCCTGCCCACCCCGTCCGATCGTCACGGCCGGCACCCCCATCGCGATGGGGACGTTGGAATCTGTCGACGAGCGGGCCACCTCCGCTTCCACTCCGAAAGCGGCCGAGCTCGCAAGGGCCCGCTGGACCAACGGCGCGGACGGGTCCATCTCGCCGGAGGGACGGTCGCCGATCCGGTCCTTGTCCACCGTGAGCGCGTCACCCTCACGCCTCAGAGCGTTCTCCTCGGCGAGCGCGCGGTCCATCGCCGCCAGAAAGACCTGCTCGATCCGGACCAGGCTCTCCGGGCTCTCGGACCGCATGTCGACCTCCATCCACGCCTCGAAGGGAACCGAGTTGACCGACGTGCCGCCGCCGATTCGTCCGACGTTGTAGCTCGTGCGCGGCCCGGATCGCGTGAGCGTATCCGCGACATCCTGGAAGTATCGCACGGACCGGCTCATGGCGTGCGCCGGATTCGCGGTACCGAAGGCGCCCCACGAGTGCCCGCCCGGGCCCTCGAAGGTCACCCGATAGCGCACGGATCCCAGGCCCATCGAGACGACCCGGCCGAGGCCGCCGCCGTCCACCTCGATCCACGCGTCGGGCCGAAGCCCTCCCTCCCGGTAGAGGTTCTTCATTCCTCGCAGGTCACCCAACCCCTCCTCCCCTACGACACCCACGAAGAGCACGTCGTCGTCCGTTTCGACGCCCGCCGCCTCCATCGCGCGGAGCACCGACAGCACCACGACGAGCCCGCGCGTGTCATCGCCTACCCCCGGGGCGAAAAGCGTGTCTCCCACCTGGCGGACGCGCACGTCCGTGCCTTCCGGAAATACCGTGTCCAGGTGACCGCCGAACCCGACCTGCCGATCGCCCGTGCGCCCTCGCCGCAGGCCGATCACGTTGCCCTCGGTGTCCGTCCATACTGAATCCGCACCGGCTTCCAGCAGAAGCTGTGCGAAGCGGACGCCACGCATCTCCTCCATGAACGGCGGAGCGGGGATCTCCGTCAGCTCGATCAATAGCTCCAACGCCCAGTCGTCGTGTTCTTCCGCGAGGCGGAGCGCCCGGGCGACTGTGGGGTTGGCGACGAGGTCACGGGCTTCCTCGGAGTATTCTGAAGCGACGGTCTGGCCGGTCACCGGCCATGCGGTCAGGGCCAGGAAGCCGACTAGAGCTGCGGGAAGGACGGGTCTGGGCACGAGGCGGGGCTCCGGGTCTGATGTCTGTCGCAAACGATTCGGCGGGCCCAATACAGTACCGACCCCTCCCTCGTGGGTCCACGGGAAGCCGGTGTGGCATGTAGATCGGCTTGCTGCAACGATTTGGGATGGCGATACTCCGGGCGCGCCGGAGCGGAGCTGTTCGTACACAGGGTGTCTGAGGCGGTAGATGACGGAAGAGAGCAGTACGACACAGACCACGGAATCGACTCGGGTACGCACGCCTGTCGACGATGAGATCTCCCTCTGGGAGGTCCTCGCGGTGCTGTTACGTCGCCGCCGCACGATCGTTCTGACAACGATCGCGATTTCCGTGCTTGCCGTCGCGGTTACGCTCCTTCCAGCCGACAAGTACACGACGACG
>JADFLD010000250.1 GCA_022564535.1 Gemmatimonadota bacterium | reverse complement strand
AATACATCGAGCAACCCACCAACCGGGATTTGACCGCAAATCCCGACAACACAATGCATGAAGCGGCCGAACTGAAGCCGGTTGTCCTCGATGAATCGCTGGTCGATTACGAGGCTCTGCTGTTGGGCCGCGAGATGGGTTACACCGGAATCGCGCTGAAAGCCTGCAAGGGACAGACCGATTCGCTGTTGCTGGCGGCGGCGGCGCAAAAGCTCGACATGTTTCTGTGCGTGCAGGATCTCACCTGCCCCGGTTTTTCGTTCCTGCATTCGGCCGGTCTGGCAGCCCGGATTCCGGGCGTGGCAGCCATCGAAGGAAACGGCCGGCAATACTGCCCCGGGCCGAATCAGAAGTGGGCCAAACGGTTTCCGTCGATGTTCGAGATCACCGACGGCACGACCGAGGGCGATCATTTCAGCTTCAACCTGACGCTGACCTTTGGCGACAACTCCTTCGAGCAGACCTTCTCGGGCACGTTCGAGGGTGACTCCATGGAAGGCACGATCGAGGGTGGTCGTGGCGAGCGCCCCTTTACGGCCCAGCGCGGCGGCTGACGCGACGCGTTGCTCCCCCCGGAAAAGAGCGGCAAGTTGGACAGGCGGGCCAGCGGGTCCGCTCGTTCCCGTTTCCGCTCGAATTCGGAGGTACGATGCGGCCTGTAGTTGCCCTGATAGCACTATCCACGCTCGTCACGCCCGCGTTGGCGCAGGACGCCGTGCGGCGCCTCACCGCAGACGACTACGCTCGAGCCGAGCGTTTTCTAGGTGAGCACACGAGCCCGTTGGTGTATGGGACCGCGGTGCGGCCCAGGTGGATGGACGACGGTCGTTTCTGGTACTCCAACCGGACCCCGGGCGGGACCGAGTACGTAGTCGTCGACCCGGGCCTGCGAGCCAAGAGGCGGGCGTTCGATCACGATCGGATGGCTGGAGCGCTGTCGGCGGCGACCGGTCGCGCGATCGCGGCCCTGGAGCTGCCGATCACGGAGTTGACCTTCCGCGCGGGCGCCGTGCTTGTCGAGGTCGAGGGAGAGAGCTTCTTCGACTGCGATCTTTCCGACTACACGTGTGAGCGAGCCCAGCCAGACCGCGAGCCGGCTCGAGCGGGTGAAGTGGTGTCACCCGACGGGCGGAGCGTGGCGTTCATCCGCGACTACAACCTTTGGACGCGTGATCGGGACAATGGCCGAGAGACGCAGCTTACGACCGACGGTGTCGAAGACTTCGGCTACGCCACGAACAACGCGGGTTGGGTGCGCCGGGACCGCCCGGTGCTGAAGTGGTCTCCGGATTCGCGGAAGATCGCGACCTTCCAGCACGACGCCCGCGGCGTCGGCATGATGTACTTGACGACGACCCGGGTCGGTCACCCCGAGCTCGACGCGTGGCGATATCCGATGCCTGAGGACTCCGTCATTTTCCGCATTCACCGCGTCGTGCTCGACTTGGATCGGCCAGCCGGCGACCACGTCGTTCGCCTCCAGATGGAGCCCGATCAGCACCGTTCCACTTGTAGCGACCACGTCGAGTGTGGTGGCACGCTGGGCGACCTCGAGTGGAGTGCCGATGCGTCACACTTCGTGTTCGTCTCTACGTCTCGCGACCATAAGGTGGAGCGAGTACGCGTCGCCGATGCGACGACCGGCGAGGTCCGCGACGTCTTCGAGGAGATCGAGGACACGTTCTACGAGTCTCAGAGCGGGTGGCGGTATCTGTCGTCGTCCGACGAAATTCTCTGGTTCTCGCAGCGGGACAACTGGGGAAATCTCTTCCTCTACGACGCCACCACGGGCGACCTGAAGCACAGGGTCACCGAGGGTGACTGGAACGTTCTCGATCTTCGGGAAGTCGATGAGGAGAGACGCACGGTCACCTTCATGGGCAACGAACGTGAGGCAGGGGACCCGTACTTTCAGTACCTGTACCGCGTGAGCCTCGACGGTGGCGACGTGGACCTGCTCACGCCCGACAGCGCGCACCACACGATCTCCATCTCACCCGACGGTGATTACTTCGTCGACGCCTACTCGACGCCCGTCACCCCTCCTGTGACGGTCCTGCGGACTCGGGACGGAAACGCGGTCATGACGCTCGAGCGGGGGGACATCTCTCGCTTGACGGCCGCGGGGTGGCAGCCGCCCATGCCCTTCAGCGTCAAGGCGCGGGATGGCGAGACCGACCTGTATGGTCTGCTTTTCCGGCCTCTCGACTTCGACCCGGCCCGAAAATATCCGGTCGTCAACTATCTCTACCCTGGCCCGCAGAGCGGGTCGGTGGGGTCACGGAGCTTCCGGGCTTCGCACCGCGACCTCCAGTCGATCGCAGAGCTCGGCTTCGTCGTCATCGAACTCGACGCGATGGGCACGCCCGGCCGGTCCAAGGCCTTTCATGAGGCGTACTACGGCAACATGGGGGACAACGGACTCCCCGATCAGATGACGGGAATCGAGCAGCTCGCGGAGCGATTCTCGTGGATCGATGCCGAGACGGTCGGCATCTTCGGCCACTCCGGTGGCGGCTTCGCGGCGGCCGATGGGATCATGCGCTACCCCGACTTCTACGATGTCGCGGTCTCGCAGGCGGGGAACCACGACAACAGGAACTACGAAGACGACTGGGGCGAGAAGTGGCAGGGCCTGTTGGTCGTGAATCCGGACGGGTCGACGACGTACGACAACCAGGCGAACCACCTCTTGGCGGAGAACCTGCGAGGGAAGCTTCTTCTTGCGCACGGCACGACGGACACCAACGTGCCTCCGTCGAATACCATGCTGGTCGTAAACGCCCTCATCGAGGCGAACAAGGACTTCGACCTCATCATGATGCCGAATCGTGGACATGGATTCGGGAACGAGCCGTACATGATGAGAAGGCGCTGGGACTACTTCGTGCGACACCTCCTGGGCGCGGAGCCGCCTCGGGGCTACGAGCTCGGCCAGATGAGCCGACCGATCGGCTGACGCGCCGGTGGCCCGGGGAGCTCTCGGAAACGGAGGAGTGATGCGGCGACGATACTTCGTGTGGGCAGCCTCGGTTCTCGTGGCCGTGGCCTGCGCCGATGCCGGCCCCGCCGAACCGGATGGAAGCCTCGCGCCCCTCGCGGAGCTCTACCTCGGCGAGGCCGTGGACATCATGGAGGACAACTCGGTCAAGAGGCACGAGATCGATTGGGTCGCCTTCCGTGAAGACACGTACGCGGACGCCATCGGGGCGCGAAACCCGGCCGGCACGTATCCGGCCATCGTTGCCGCGCTCCAGCGAATCGGCGACAACCACAGCTTCTTTTCCGAGGGCGGTCCAATACCGCCCTCCTCTGCCCTGTCGACACCGCAGGCCGCGGAGGCGACGGGCCCCCAGGATACCGGGTCCGCCGCGCCGGATCCGAGGGTGGCGAGAATCCTGCCCGGCATCGGGTACGTCGAGGTGCCGGCGTTCTCCGGGGGCGGGCGGGCGGCCAACGACTTCGCTACCGCGTACCACCGGAGGGTCGAGGAGGTCGACGCGCTCGAGCATCCGTGTCGGTGGATCATCGACCTCCGTGGCAACACGGGCGGCAACATGTGGCCGATGATCGCCGGAGTCGGTCCCATTTTGGGTGAGGGGACCGTGGGCCTGTTCGTCGACGCCGACGGTGTGCTGAGCCCCTGGTTCTACGAGGCCGGGCGGGCGGGTGTGGACGAGCTGGTCCTAGTGGAGGTGTCCAACCCCTACGAACTGGAGTATGCGTTCCCGCACGTGGCCGTGCTCACCGATTCGCTGACGGCGAGCGCGGGCGAGGCGGTGGCCGTCGCGTTTCGGGGACGTCCCGCCACGCGATCGTTCGGGGAGCCGACGTGGGGAGTCTCGACCGCCAACGCGGCGTTCCCGCTCAGCGATGGCGCCGTGATCTTTCTGACGGTGGCGACGCTCGCGGACCGCGCTGGGAACGTCTACGGCCTGGAGGTCGTGCCGGACGAGGTCGTATTCGGCGAGTTCAAGACGGGAGACCCCGACACGGACCCGGTGCTGGACGCCGCGCTCGAGTGGCTGGCCTCGCAGCAGTGTCGATGAGCTAGCAGCCTATTCGTCCTCGCTGACGGTGACTTTCTCCAGGATCACACCGTCGACGGGACGCTCGCCCGCCCCGGCCTTCACCTTA
>JADFLD010000249.1 GCA_022564535.1 Gemmatimonadota bacterium | reverse complement strand
AAGGCGGTCGCGCAGGGCCTGCACATGCTCCCGGCGCTCGCCACGTTCGCTGTCGTCATGGCCTTCACCGCACGCTCGGCGATCCGCGCACGGAAGGATGCCGACCCGTCGACGCCGCTCGACTGGGTCCTCGGCCTGCCCACCAGCCTCCCCATGATCGGCGTCTTCCTCTTCTCCGGCGTGATCATGCTACCGATGGGAGCCATGCTTCTGGTCGAGTCGGCGGTGGCGATCGCGAGCCATTACGACGTTCCGGACGCTGTGATCGGGCTCAGTGTGCTGGCGATCGGCACGTCGCTCCCGGAGCTCACCATAACGGTGCTCGCGGCACTCGAGCGCCGCTGCGACGTGGCGATCGGCACGATTATCGGTAGCAACACCTTCAACCTTCTGACCATCATGGGCGTGACCGCGCTGCTCAGTCCGAACCCGATCGCGGTATCCGACCGATTCCTGCTCTTCGATGTGCCGGTCATGGTCCTGACGAGTGGGGTCCTGGCGCTCTTCGTGTGGAAGGCGCGGCCCATCGGTCGGGTCGCCGGCATTGCCATGGTGTTGGCGTACGTGGCCTATCTGGGCACACTGTACGTGGTCGTTTGACGAGTCCTTGAATTCCCGATCCCCTGTGAGGACGGACCCGATGTCAGAGGCGGTAACGTACGGCAACTATCTGAAGATCGACGAACTGCTCTCGCTGCAGCAGCCACTCAGCGAGGGGGAGCACGACGAGATGCTCTTCATCGTCATCCATCAGGTGTACGAGCTCTGGTTCAAGGAAGTGCTCCACGAGCTGGACTACTGCATGCGCCTTCTAGGGGAGGGAGACGCTCCCCGAGCGCTTCACACCCTCAGGCGCATCCTGACGATCTTGAAGGTGCTCGTCGCCCAGCTCGACATCCTGGAGACCATGACCCCGACCGAGTTTCTGACGTTTCGTGAGCGACTCGACAGCGCGAGCGGATTTCAGTCGGACCAGTTTCGGGCGATCGAGTTCGCGTTGGGACGCAAGTCGCGCGCCGCGGTGGAGCGCTTCCCCGAGGGGTCGAGAGCCCGCACGGCACTCGAAGAGCGGTGGAGTCAGTCGACGCTATGGGATGCCATGCTCGCCTATCTGTCGAAGGCCGGGTACGCGGTGCCCGAGGCGCATCTCTCCCGCGACTGGACCGCGAACATCGAGGCGTCTGAGGAGATCCAGACTCTCCTGATCGACATCTACCGCAACGACCCACGCAACACGGACTTGTGTGAGCGGCTGGTCGACCTCGACGAGGGGATCCAGGAGTGGCGGTACCGGCACGTGAAGATGGTCGAGCGTACGATTGGCATGAAACGAGGCACCGGAGGGTCGGGCGGAGCGGCGTACCTGCGCACGACGCTCAACTCACCCCTCTTTCCGGATCTGTGGGAGATCCGGACGAAGCTCTGAGGCGGCGCTCATGACGCCTTCGCTCGAGGAACTGCGAGGGACGCCCAACGCGCTCGCCGAGCACTACTCGTTGTTTCGCGTATCCGAGCGGCTGCTGCTTACCGGCCATTCGCACCAGGCCTGGCCCGACGCCGGGTTCGAAGGTCAGAAGGCGGCATGGATCGATGCGGCGGAGCACGCGGACGGCAAGTGGGAGGCCGTCGCCGAGAAGAACACGCGGATCGCCGACGGATATCGGCGGCTCATGGGCATGTGCACCGGGGACTTCACGCTCGATTCCAACACGCATGAGCTCGTCGTGCGATTCTTGTCCGCGCTCCCGCTGCGAGAGCGACCGCGGATCGTCACTACAGAGGGTGAGTTCCACACGATCCGGAGGCAGCTCGACCGTCTGGCGGAGGACGGGATCGACGTCGTGAAGCTTTCCGTGAATCCTGTCGATTCGCTCGCCGAAAGGGTCGCCGCCGAGGTCGATGACGGTACCGCGTGTGCGATCGTTTCGTCCGTATTGTTCGGCAGCGGACTCGTCGTGCCTGGTCTGTCCGACGTCGCCGACGCGTGTGATCGACGGGGTGCGGAGCTGCTTGTCGATGCGTATCACTCGCTCGGTGTCGTGCCGTTCTCACTCGACGGAATGGAGCAGGCCTTCGTCGTCGCCGGGGGCTACAAGTACTTGCAGATGGGCGAGGGCAATTGCGTCCTGCGTGTTCCTCCGAACTGCGAGATGCGCCCCCTCATCACGGGTTGGTTCAGCGAGTTCGCCGAGCTGGCGGCTGAACGAGGACCCGGTGAGGTACGGTACGGCGTGGGCGTGGCCCGCTTCGCGGGTTCGACGTACGACCCGACCTCGCGGTACCGCGGCGCGGCCGTGCTGGACTTCTTCGACGCGCAGGGACTCACGGCCGACTTCCTTCGAGAGGTCAGCCAGCACCAGGTGGGGCTGCTGGTCGAGACGTTCCTCGGACTCGATCTGGACCCGTCTGTCGTGAGGCTCGGCGAGGACGCTCCGTTGAGTGGGCGTGCCGGCTTTGTGGCGCTGCAAGCCCCACGTGCCGGCGAACTGGCCGCGGCGCTGCTGGAGCGGGGTGTGCGCACGGACGCCCGGGGAAGCGCGCTCCGCTTCGGGCCCGCGCCGTACCTGAACGACGGTCAGATCGTGCGGGCTGTGGAGACGCTGGGGGAGGTTGTTCGGGAGCTCGCTCGTCGATCAGCGCCTGGGCGCGTCGTCGATCCATAGGATCTGGGATTCGAGCCGTTGTAGTCGCCTTTGCCCGGACGAGCGATGCGGACAATCCGAACAAACGAAGGGCCCCGACCGAAGTCGGGGCCCTCCACGGAGCCGTAGGTCCCTATCGAGTGTGCGCCGACGCGCGACGGACACTCGTAGACGATGTCCTCGCGACCCCCACCAAAATCCAAGCATTCGCGCGGCTTCCCACCTATACCGCCGGTGAGGGATTGGCGCTTCAACCGATAGGGACTCCTCACCTGTTCGTGTACGCGGCGGTGGCAAACGGAAACAGCGTCGCGTGATAGCGGGGGCCGTCGGGAGGGAGGCGACGGAGTATCTCGGGGGTGACGTGGGGCTCCGTCGCTGAGCGTAGTCGGGGTGGGCCGAGAGTCTGTGGGGCCACCCGTGTCCCGCGTGCCATCCGGAGCGCGAGCGTTCCGGAGGTGTGCCGGGAAAAATCTTCTTCATGTCGCCTTGTTCCATACGACATATGGCCAGCCTCATCAGTTGGTTAATGGTGAGCGATGGCCAGCTCGCGGGAACCACCGGACGATCCGGAGGCGCTCGCAGTAGGCCCACCTCATGCCCCCTGGTTGCGCCGCTAGCCTCGACACCATCTCCATGTTCCGACCTGAGCGCGGTTGGCTCGTCGAGAACGCGTTACACGGGCCGGCTCGTCGCGAAGTCGCCGATTCGACCTCGATCGATCGAGGCGCGGCGCGAGGCGCGTCTGTTCGCGGATTCGTGAAGACCTCTTCCGTCCGGTCTCGGGGGCCGTTAATTGACCGTCCCCTGTATTTACCCTGAGGATGTCGCAATGCGCATGATGCTTAGATGGACCGTGCCCGTCGAGAAGGGCAACCAGATGGTCAACGACGGGTCGATGGCCAGCGTCATCGAATCGCTGATGGAGCGCCTCAAGCCCGAAGCCGCCTATTTCTTCCCAGAGGGGGGAGAACGTGCGGGAATGATGTTCTTCGACATGCAGGACTCTTCCGACATCCCCAGCATCGCGGAAGCGCTGTTTCAAGACGCCGAGGCAGCGGTCGAATTCGTCCCGGTTATGAACGCAGAAGATCTGAAGAAGGGGCTCGGCTCCCTATAGCGATCGGTAGACGCGCGGTGTAGCCGGCTCGCGCTCCTGGGTTGGCCGCCGGACATTGCAAGCACTATAGTCGCAAGGTATTGACTGCATGGTGTGAGGTCGTGACGCAAGAGGGAGTCGTACCTCTGCTGCTGGGTGTCGGCCCCCTGACCGGGGACTCTAGGTACCCCTGAGGATAGTGGGTGCGGTCTTGTTTTCGGATGGCCGGATCGCCGCCGCCGATGCGGCCCTAGCTGTTTTCCGGTCCCTCGACCCGGACGGTTCGGTTCTTCGGCAGAATCTGTGGGTTGATGTGACGGATTGGTGGGAGCTGGCGCTGTTCTCGAGGGCGTGAGAAGGAAGAGAGAGCAGGAGGGGGAGGTGCATCCTGGGCGGCGAGTGGCGACGATG
>JADFLD010000248.1 GCA_022564535.1 Gemmatimonadota bacterium | reverse complement strand
GAGATATTAGAAATTCGGCATAAGTTTGAGGTCGTGATGGACCCGCTGGTCTACAAGACGATGATGGGTTATGTTCTTCAAGCCCCGGGTGAGTGTAGCGGATTCGTCAGGACGATGACCCGACGGCGGTACGGGCCACCTCGCTGAGCGCATCGACGGCCTCGCTGAATTCGCCGGGCAGCAGCTTGAGCATCACCGGCAGCCCGTCGAGGAACACCGGCGCGAGCACGGAGTCGTTGATCGCCTGCTGGAGGCTGGCGGCGACCGGGAACGCGGTGACGAGGATCAGTACCACCTCCACGATCAGCACACCCTTGAGGAAGCCAAAGAGCGCACCGCCGAGGTGGTCGAAGGGGCCCAGCAGCAGCAGCGCGGCGAAGCGGCGCAGCGCCATCGCCGCCACCTGCCCGAGCACGACGATCCCCACGAAGATCGCGATGAAGGAGCCGAAGTTGCGCAGCGTCTCGTCGTCGGTGAGGAATGCGAGGTTGCTCGACAGCTCCTCGTAGAGCTGCCCGGCGATGATCGCGCCGCCAAAGATCGCGATCGCCGTCACCACCTCGCGGATCAGGCCGCGTGAGAAGGCGGAGAACGTGAACCACGCCACAACGGCGACGATCACCAGATCGAGGATGTGCATCGCTGCCCCGCGCCGCCCGCCCGGCGCGTCCCAAGTCTAGCAGACCCCCGAGACGGCTCTCACGCGGCGTTGCGGAAGACGGGTGTCTCGGTCAGTCGAAGCCGAGGTGCTGTTCACGCATCGAGACGTAGCGGCCGTGCCCGAAGACGATGTGGTCGAGCACATCGATGTTCAGCAGCGCACCGGCTTCGATCAGCGCCTCGGTCATTGCGATGTCGTCGCTGCTCGGCGCGGGGTCGCCGCTTGGATGGTTGTGGGCGACGGCGATCCGGTGAGCTGGGTGGTCGGGGTCCGGAAACTCGGCTGTGGTGCTCTGGAAAGAGCAACCAAGGAACTCGGGATTGGTAGTAAGCCGTTCGGTCGCTGCGAAGATGGCGACTAGTTGTTCCGTCGGATCTTCGATATCAACCGTAGCGTCGTCGAACCACTCCCAAAGGTGGTGCCTCAAGTCCTCGAGATACGCGACGATCAATTCGTCTTTGGACGCGAAGTGCCGGTAAAGGCTCATCTTGGCGACCCCCGCGTCGTCCTCGACCAGGACGACTCGAATCGGGTCAAGCTCCCCGATTCTCTCTCGGACCTGCAACATGGGTCTCTCCAGTGCGCGTGCGGCAAGGGCTTGCCATTCTGTCAGTTTCGACCGACAGGCGCATAACTTTAGGGGCGATCACGTCGAGTGGAGCCTCGAGGGGTCGGATCGCGCCGACTCTCCTCCTCACTTCGGCGGTGCCTGGAAGCTGGAGCCGAGGTCAGCGCGTGGAAATCGCGAGCCTCTTCACGACCGACTCGAGCGCTTCGGGAAGATTCGGCTCGTCGTTGCCGCCTTGCGCTGTGGTAACCCTGACCCTGAGCGCCCTCAACCCGAACACACCCTGGAGGTCTTCGAGCTCGAGCTCCTCGACGTCGTCTTCCAGGAATCCGGCCGAGCGGAGGTAGTCGACGTAGCCTCGATACTCGGCGGCATCACGGTCCTGGGAGTACACGATCGCGATCCGTCCAGGTTGTGTCAGCCGTTCACCCGTCCCGCGAATGAGAGCCTTATCGATCCGTTTCTTCACGATCTCGTAGCGAACGTTGTACGCGCCATCCACGTCGAAGCGCTTCTCGTCGCGACGAAACCGAACCGCCAGAGGCGTGCTCTGGACGAGGATCAGATGTGTCGTGTCCAGCTGCATGGGGAGTTCGCCGCTCCGCTCCTGTAGCGCCCACACGATTCGGCACGTGGTCATGAGCTGCCACAGGCGAAGATTGGCGAGGTCGAGCGCTTCATGCGGACGAGCCTCGTGGAGACCGGCACCTACGTAGATGTTGTAGTCGACTCCGTCCGTCTTGAAGAGCTCGAAGTAGTGCGGGACCAGTGTCTGCGCGTAACGCTCCTGATCGTGCAACGCACCCGCAACGATCTCGTTGAGAAGCCCCACGCTGTCCTCGAAGCGCTTCCTCTGGTCGTAAAGGACGCCCAGCGCGGGATCGATCGCGGCCCGATAGGCCTCGACCCCGGCTGCTACAGCCGGAGCGAGCCGCGCCAACTCCTCGAAGAGCGGTTCGATGTGGTCGTGCAAGTAGTCGACGATCGAGGACTCGTCTTCGGTCGCCATGTCGGGATGAAGCGATTCCATATAACGAGAGAGACGAAATTCCAGTTCGCCCAAGGCCGGTTGGGGCCGTTCCGATTGCGCGGCCTTGATGACGTTGATCGCCAGCTGGAGTTGCGCGAGCAAGTCCGAGGCGATGGCCTCGCTGCGCAACGAGGAGGAGCCACGAATGTCGGAGAGCCCGTAGAGCGGAATCAGGTCGTGGAAGACGATCTCTTCGGCTCCCTCCACGTCTCCCCGGAGCTCGTGCATCAGCCGATTCCGCGCGGCCCGGCGGAAGCGCCACTCCACGACCGGGTGAATCGCCGTGTAATCGCGTTTGATGATCGCCTGGATGCGGTCCTCAAGCTCCTCTACGCTGCGCTTGAGTCCGAGGGCAAAAAGGCCCTGAAGCTTCTCGAGCTTGAAGACGTTGACGGCGCTGAGCGCACCCGGCGTCGCGGAGGCCAACTCCAGGACCCCGATGACCGAGTCGCCGGCGATGAGGGGGAGAAGCATCAGACTTCGCAAGCCCTGACCCGCGAGGTGATACTCGAACCCCGTCTTCTTGCTTACCGCCTCGAGGTCTTCGACCGTGACCGCTTTGCGCGACTCGAGCGCCTTGGCGTATAACGACCTGGCACGGCCCGGGCATTCCGGTGCCTCACCGTCGGAAAGGAGCAGACTCCGCCCCACGGCCCGCCCACACAAGACGGCTTCGATGGTCTCGCCCGTCTCGCCGGTCTCGAACCCGATCAAGCCGAGCTCCAGGTCAGCGCGTCCCATGAAGGCGCGCACATGCTCCTGAATGTGTCGAATCCCGTCGGCGGAGGTGAGCGCGTCCTTCAGCAAGAGGTCGTCGCGAATCGCTGTGAGCGCCGCTTCGGCGGTAACGTCCTCCGCGACCAAGATCGAAACACCACGAAACGCGAAGTTCTCTGGGGGAAGCAACTCCATCAGCCTTCCAAGAGCCTTGGAATCGCCGACGAGGGGAGCGATCTGCTCCTGCGTCACCTCCGGTCGCCTTCCCACGACCTCCGCCGTCACGAAGCGCGTATCGAAATCGACGGAGAAGCGGCGTGTGACCCCGGTGTCCGGACACTGGATCGGCACGGTGCTTTCGACGTCGCGAAAGCTCACCCACGAGAACGGAAGCTCGAAGCCCAACCGGATCCCATAGATGTCCTCCAGAATGACAGCGTACGCTTTCATCGCCATCGCCACCGACAACTCGTCGGAATCGTACGTCTTTTCCAGATGCGCGTTGGTGCGAGCCACCAGATCCGCCTCGCGCGCCGGGGACGACATGAACACGGCCCGAAGTTCCCACGGTGCCATAACCGCCATGAAGACGTTGTCGTTCAGCGGGGCGGCGAACGCCGCCATCAAGCTCTCGATGCCCTCCTGGTGGGCCTCGAGTTGTTCGGGGCTCTCGACAGGGCCCGTCAGCTCGGGAACGCCTTCGACCCGGAGCAGGACCTCGCTCGCGAGCGCGCTCCAAGGGCTTTGGGAATCAGCCGCCTGCTCCCGCCAAAAGTCCACCAGCGGGCTGAGGTCGAGGATGGTCCTGAAAGGAAAACGTCTATGGAGGTCCGACATGATCAACTCACTTCGGCGATGCATCGGCGGCGCGGTGTGCTCGCGGGCGCCCGGCACATCCGAACACGCTCGTGCGACTGCGAGTTCCTATGTAGTCAAGGTACACGCCGCGACGAGGGGGGATCCAGTGAAGTTGGCGCGGCGGCGTCGCGGGATGCCGCCGCCCCGGGGGCCACGTATGTTACGTGCCTGGTGATTGAGCATCTGAAAATGGCAGGGCGATCTTCGGGGAAGTGACGGACGGAGGAGCGATGCTGAAAGGACTCATCCAAAAGCTGCAACGCCTGACGAGAGAGCCGATCGCCTATGACCCTTCGGGCTTGAATGACGCCGTGGCGCTACAGACTGAGTGGACT
>JADFLD010000247.1 GCA_022564535.1 Gemmatimonadota bacterium | reverse complement strand
GAGGCCCCGACGGGTCCACGACGACACCTGGACACCCAGGGTCCCGGCCAACTCATCTTCGGAGCGTCCGTCGAGGTCCGCGACAGTCCCCCGAACCGCGTGCGACGCAAGCGCGTCTGACACCCCGTGCGGGATCTCACGTGACAACTCGAGCGTGCCACGGAGGATACCGGGGCGAAGCCCAGCGGCGTGCTCCATCGCCATCGACAGAGGCACCTCTCCGAGCCAGCGACTCACCCGGTTGCGGAACCGCCAAACCCCGATGCCGACCCATAGCACAATCAGCGTGTCGAGAACCAGAGGGACGTTGCTGCCCTGACGCCACCCATCGGTACCCGCCACCATCCAGGCAAGAACGAGCAACGAGCCAACGCCGCCGGCCAGCCACAGGCCCGCCGCGAGACTCGCCCGCCTGCGCAGGTGATCGCGGACGACGGAGACGCGGGCCTCCAAGGAGTGGCCGGCCGGACTCACGAAGTGGCCTGGCCGAGTACGTACAGGAAAAGGTTCACACCCATGCGAAACGCCTGCTCGCGCGTTTCGGGCGGATCTTCATGCACATCCTCGTCCTCCCATCCATCCCCGAGGTCGGACTCGTACGAATAAAAGACCACCAGACGACCCTCGTGGAAGATCCCGAACGCTTGGGGCGGCTTACCGTCGTGTTCGTGGATCTTGGGCAAGCCCTCGTCCAGGTCGTAGAAAGAGTGGAATACGGGGTGGTCCGCGGGGAGCTCCGTAAGCTCGTGGTCGGGAAACACCTCGGCCATCTCCGCCCGAAACGACTCGTCCAGGCCGTAGTTGTCGTCCGCGTGGAGGAATCCGCCCGCCAGCAGGTACCCGCGGAGCGCGGTGCGCTCAGACGGAGAGAACGTGACCTTCCCGTGCCCCGTCATGTACAGGTACGGATAGTCGCGCAGCGACGGATCGAGAAGCGTGAGCGTTACCTCCCGGCGTGCAACCTGAACCCCGGTCCTCTGCCGAAGCGCGGCGAGGAGATTGGGCAGCGACGACGGATTCGCATACCAGTCCCCTCCCCCGTCGTACTGGAGACGGGCGATCGTGATCGAATCACCCGCCTCGAGCGGCGGAGTCGACGCACCCGTAACGGCCAAGATTCCCAACAGGATCCAGTTCATTCGTCGGTCGCATGTCCCTCGAGATCGTGCACGATACGGTATGCATCGTTTCGCGCCACCCGAAGGCGATTCGTGAGCTCGCGAGCCGCCGCGGAAGGCTTCATGCCCTCCCCGATCAACTCTTCGGCGAGGCTGACGGCCTCGGCCTCACGATCCGCCGCCAGGGCGTCCTGTTCACCCGCTGCCACCACGAGTGTCACCTCACCCTTGGGCGGCCGCTCACGGTAATATGCGGCGACCTCGACGAGGGTTCCTCTCCGAATCTCCTCGTAGATCTTCGTAAGCTCTCTCGCCACCGACACCCGGCGCTCGGGACCACATGCTTCGACGAGCGCCTCGAGAAGCGCCACCAGTCGGCGCGGTGATTCGAACAGGACGACCGTCTCCTCGGAGGAGGCCACCCGTTCCAGAAGCGCGCGCCGGCCTTTTCCCTTTCTTTCCGGGAAGCCGAGGAAGACGAATCGGTCGGTTGGGAGCCCGGACGAGATGAGCGCAGCCAGCACCGCGCTCGGGCCGGGAATAGGCACGATGTCGTACCCGCCTTCGGCCACCGCAGCCACGACGCGTCCACCGGGATCCGAAACGAGCGGGGTCCCCGCGTCGGAAACGAGCGCCAGACTCTCACCGGCTTCCAACCAGCCCAGAATCCGCGCGATGCGCGCACGCTCGTTGTGCGCATGAAGGGACACGAGCGGCGCCCGCGCTTCCGCGTGATTGGCGAGAATCCGCGTTCTGCGCGTATCCTCCGCAAGGATTCGGTCGACCGATCTCAACGTGTCTGCCGCGCGAGGCGACAGGTCGCCGAGATGTCCGATCGGGGTGCTGACGAGATAGAGAGTCGCCACCAGTCAGCCCCTCCGCGGGCCGGCAGTCCGCTGCGATAGCACGACGGCTACATCAGTTGCAGTCCACTACATGTGCTGCTGAACTTTGTCCTCGAAGACCTTCCGTGGACCGGCGCCGATGACCTGATCGACCAGTTCACCGTTCTTGAAGAACAGAACCGCCGGAATGGATCGGACGGCGAATCGGACCGCCGTCTTCTGATTGGAGTCCACGTCGAGCTTGCCGACTCTGAGTCCCTGCTCCTTGTAATCCGCCGCCAATTCTTCCACGATGGGCGCGATCATGAGACAGGGGCTGCACCAAGTCGCCCAAAAGTCCACCATATATAGCCCCTCGCCACTCTCGACTTCGTCGGCGAAATTTTCATCCGTGATTTCGGTAATCACGTCACTCGCTGCCATCTCAGCTCTCCTTGTAGTGTATCCTGAACGACCGTACGATCGTTCGGGTCCCTTGCCCACACCGTTCATTCCGGCCCAGGCGGTTCATGGTCCATTCTCCGCTCACAAGGCTACCGCTCGACCACGTTGCGGTCGCCGTCCAATCGATCGAGGAGAACTGCCGTCTCTTCGAACTCCTGTCCGGTGAAAGCTGTTCCAATCCCGAGGTTCTGGAAGCCCAGGGCGTTCGCGTCGCTTTCGTAGGCGACATCGAACTCCTCGAGCCTCTTGCCGCCGACACCACCGTGGGACGTTTTCTCGAGCGCCGCGGCCAGGCCCTGCACCACGTCGCGTACCAAACCGACGACCTGGAGGGGGAGCTCGCTCGCCTCGAAGCGGCCGGGCTTCGCCTCATCGATCGCTCGGCACGGATCGGAGCGAACGGCCACCTCGTCGCATTCATTCACCCGTCCAGCACCGATGGCATCTTGGTGGAACTGGTCCAACGCTCAACCTGACTCCCCGTCCCCGTTGCGACGCACCCGATTCACACTGCACGGACTCGCCACCGTCAGCGGGCAGCCATCACGCGCTGCAGATCGACCTGCTCCACGAGCCAGCGGCCGTCCCGCGATCGCACGACGACGAACGGGAGCGAGGAAACGATCACGCCCGGGCTCATGGTGAGGTCCACGAGAACCTCCCTCGCAAGCGAGTTGCGTCCCGGCAGCCTCCGATCACCCACCAGCCGGTAGTTGTCGTGCAGTAGAATCGAGGCGATCGCATCCATCCGGATCTCGACCTCCGTCTTCTTGACGCAGGAATGGCCTCCGAACCAGGAGCCGATCTTCTTGAAGGCGCACCCCAAGGTGCCGCCCGTGTCCATCAGGGGGCCACCCACGGTTCCGAACAGCTGCCCCATCGCGAGCACGTCGCGTTGATTGGCCGCCTGGAGGAAACGCTCCACCGAGAGCTGCGCGCCGATCGCGGAAGCCGGCGTATCGACGACAACGGTGGTACACGCGGTAAGTGCCGCCAACGAGAGCGCGAGCAAGCCAAGCGTCCGGTGTCCCGTCATCACATTCCTCGCAGGTCCCTGGTGGCGTCCTTCGAATCTCGACAAAACCCAGCGCCCGTGAAAGACCTTAGTTCGGCGAAGTTTCCAGCCCGGCCGCTACCGGGGATTCCACGGGTGCCAGGCTCGCCGGCGGAAGCACCGTGAAGGCGAGCTCCGAGCCGCTGGTTGCCACGTCGCCATCCATAAATGCACACTCAACTTGCGTGTTGTTGAAAAAAGCATTGATGAACGCCGTCAGGTCCGCATGGCTGTCGGGATTCAGTTGGATCGACAGGTCGACCGAACCGTCCTTCAGCGCTGCCGCGACGGCCCGCCAGCCGTTGTTGCCGCGGGTCGTGACGTCGGCTTCGCTCTTGTCGAGATTCAGCGTCACCTCGATCGATGTCTCCTTGGTCTTGCGCGCAATCGTGGCCTCGCGCATGGCGCCCTCCTCCGACCGGAATTCAGCGCCTTTTTAGCAGGAAGCGGCGCGATCCGAAAGGCCAATGGCAAAGGGCGTCGGCGCCGGCCCTTGATCTTGACCTTGACCCGGGGCTTTAAAACCCTACATCGTCTGTTATCTTTGCGCCTCGGCGCTCAAACGCCCAGCGCCAGCAAATGACCCAGGGAACTAAGTACCTACTTTCCATAGAAGGGTGATACATATGATCGTTTTTCGCGGCCTCCGGGGTGGAAGCGTCGCGCCGACGATGTTTGGACATCGTCAAGCGGCGCCCACGCCCCCCGGAGACCGCGAAAAGCGAGCCTT
>JADFLD010000246.1 GCA_022564535.1 Gemmatimonadota bacterium | reverse complement strand
CGCTCCGACCGTCGCCGCCTCGTCGCCCACCGGCTCGGGCTGCTCCATCCCCTCTTCGTCGGCGAGCTCATCGAGCATCGATGAGGTCCTGCGCGCCTGTTCTGCGAGAAACACCGCCGTCTTCCCCAACCAGGAGGCCCTCTGCTCGTGCATCGCGCCCTGCCGCCTCGCCTCCGCCGCCAACGCTCGGAGCACCGAAACCGGATTCTGGGCGAGCATGTGCTCCAGCGCGTACCGGCGCTCGCCCGCTCGCAGCCCCAGATCCAGCTCACCGGCCAGGCGCGCGAGATCGGCCCGCGTCAGAATCATGCCGGAAAGCACCGGCGCGAGCAGGCCCGCGAGAAACGCCTTTCCGCCTTCGACGTTCGGATCAGGCATTTCGGCAACGAGCCTGAGGTGGAGAGGAAGCCGGTCGTCGCGGTGGTCCACCCCGACCACCTCTGCCTGAAGCACCCGCGAAAGCAGTTCTGCCCACGTGCCATACACGCCGCGTGTCAGCTCCTGTGTGCGGCCCAGGAAGCCGAACACCCAAGGAGCCAGATGCTCGTGCAGCAGCGCATGTCGACTCTGTCGCACGAGGGCTCGCTCGGCTCCATCGAGAGCCCCTTCTCGCTCGGCGAGCGCAGCATACAGGCCGAGGAGCCCGGCAAGGTGATCGGGCTCCGTAGGTGGAACCTGCCCGAGCGCGCGCCAGAAACCAGCGACCCGATCTCGTGCCTCTCCCCCCATCATGCCCTCGGGCCCGAGATGCACCGAGGCGTACGGATAGAGCTGGAAGAGGAAGACGTCGGAGTAATCGGACGACTCAGGCGGAGCGCCGAAACCGAGGAGCTCGGTCAGTCGCTCGTGTTCGGCCCCTGGAGGCTCGGCAAAGACCGCCAGACTCCGGAGAAGTTCGACCGGAGTCGACATCCCACGGTCGCCGGACTCGGTAGCCGGTCCGTCCCCGGTCGCCCGATCACGCACCGCCCGGCTCGCGCTCTGGAAGATCGTACGCCGCCCGCTCCGGACGAACGGGTCGGAGCATCCAGAAGGGGCGTCGCGTACCATCCGGAGAATAATCGTCCGCAGAGCGTGTCAACTCGAGCCACTTTTCGTAGGACGCTCGGGCCTTGGCCGTGTCGACCGAGACGTCACCGAACGCGTCCCCGGGCTCCGCCGGGCGCACACGTACCGCCTGGTGCCAACAATGCTGGCCCGAAATCGGATCGGGATGCACGGCGTGCGTCAGGTTCTGGTGCACGCCAACGTCTGTCCACCAGACTCGCAGCGTATCGGGATCGCTCGACTCGAACGGACCACCGCCCTTCTTTCGCCGCAGTCCCCACTCGGACTCGTTCCGCTCGAGGGCGACGGTCATCATGCCCATGCGCTGACCATCGTGTCCCTCGGGCTTCCAGCGCCCCATGTGGTGACTGCACGCGACCACACCCGGACGGATTCCCTCGGTGACCCACGCCTTGAGGACGAAATATCCAAGCTCGGTCTCAACGCGCACGAGGTCACCCGTCTTGTCCACTCCGACTCTCTCGGCATCGGTGGGATGGATCCAGAGCGGGTTCGTATGGGCGATCTCGTCGAGCCACTTGGCGTTGGCGCTGCGCGTATGGATCTGCACCGGGACGCGAAACGTGCTGATGAGCGGCATCTGGTCCGAGTCGAGGTATTGCCGATGGATGTGGCTCTTTATATACGTGGGGATCGCCAACTCCGGCCAACCCCAGTCGTGAAGCGTCCGGGACCAGAACTCGAGCTTGCCCGTGGGCGTCGGCCACCCCTTGAGGATCTCGCCGTCGACGCGCACCCCGACCCTCCTGCGGCCCTCCTCGTCGGGATCGATCTTGGTACCCCCCGGCGCCTTCGGGCTCGGTGGGACGGGAGCCCGAGTGTAGACCCGCCCAGCACGGTCCACGCGTATGTCGTCGAGCTCCGCGTCAGGAATCGACTGTTCGTAGACCTGCCCGATCTTGCTCGCGATCTCGAAGGCCCCGTACCGGCGCATATACTCGAGCGGGGAAATCCCCTCGAGGGCGGCAGCCTCCGGGAGCCCCGGGACCGAGTTGTCGAAGATCCAGCCATAGTACTCGTCGACTGTCATCTTCTCACCAGGCCGCTTCTTGGACTCGAAGAACTCGCGGATGCCGAGCGAGCCGTCGGGATCGATCCGCCACGTGAGCTCGATCCAGAACTCGTTCTCCTCCCATACCTCCCCGGGATTCACCTGGCGGGTGTCCGTGATCTCCTCACCGAGGCGCTCACGGGCCGCGCGTAGAACCGGCTGGCGGAATCCGATCCACTGCCCGTCGTACTGTTCGTACGAAGTGAGGTCGTGACGCTCCGAGGAGTGCCCCATCGGCAAAACGTAGTCGGCGAAGTAGGCGCTCTCGTTCCACGTCGGGGTCATGGCGATGTGCTGACCGATCCGCGTTTCGTCCGTGAGCATCTCGATCCAGCTGAATCCGTCCGGATTCGTCCACACGGGGTTGTAGGCCCGGGTGAAGTACACGTCGACGAACGCGTCCTGGTCACGCATCAGATGCGGCATCAGAAACGACATCTCCATCAGCGCCAGGGGGTACTCCCGTGGCCACAGCACCTCGTTCCAGCGCTTGGGTTGCTGATGCGGGGCCCGAGGCGGCTTGGGTGTGAACTTGTTCCACGAGTTCGGGAACGTCCCACCCTCGGTCGCGATTGCACCGAGCAATGCGTTGAGCATGAACAGCGTACGGGCAACCTGCCATCCGCCGAGATTTCCCGACGCAGCGCTTCGCCAACTGTGGGTCGAGAGTCGCGTACCTGCAGTCGAGATGACTTCCGCTATTTGACGCAACTTATCAGCATCTACACCCGACTCCGCGGCCGCGAATTCGAACGTGTACGAGGCGTAGGTCTCGCGAAGGACCTCTTCGAAGCGCTCGAATGAGGCGCCCGCCTCCCCGTGGATCTCTTCGAGGTATTCCTCCCAATTCCACCAGCGTCTCACGAATTCTCGATCGTACCGGCCCTCCTGGATCATCCAGCTGGCGACGGCCAGGAAGATCGCGGCTTCCGAGCCGGGATAGGGTGCAACCCACACGTCGGCGTGCGTCGTCGTATTCGACAACCGCGTGTCGAATACGATGAGCTTCGCGCCGTTCTCTTTCGCCTCGATGATCCGCTGAGCGTGCGGATTGAAGTAGTGCCCCGTCTCGAGGTGACTGCTCACCAAGACGATGACTTTGGCGTTGGCGTGGTCCGGACTCGGGCGGTCCATCCCCATCCACCAGTGATACCCGGCGCGCGCCCCGCTGGAGCACACGTTGGTGTGCGAATTGTGCCCGTCGACACCCCAGGCAGCGAGCATGCGCGTCGTGTAACCGTCTTCGCCCGGACGACCGACGTGGTACATCACCTGCTCGTGCCGGTCCTCTTCCATGCACTTCCGGATGCGGCCGGCGATGTCGTCGAGCGCGTCGTCCCAACTCACCTGCTCCCACTTGCCCTCGCCTCGCGCGCCGGCGCGCTTGAGTGGGTATAGGATGCGGTCTGGATCCGTTATCTGGTTGAGCGTCGCGGGACCCTTCGCGCAGTTCCGTCCTCGGGAACCGGGATGCTCGGGGTTACCCTCGAACTTCCGAACCTGAAGCGTGTCCCGATCGACGTATGCAAGCAGTCCACAAGCGGACTCACAGTTGAAACACGTCGTGGGCACCAACATGTACCGCTTTTCGACACGTTTGGGCCACGACTTCGAATCGAGCTCGACCCAATCGTTCCAGCGCTCCTTCGGAGGGAAGGCGGCCAGATGCACACGACTGGCACCCGGATAGAAGGTCTCGCCGCGGGCTTCGACGTCGTCCCGAGCAGCCGAGACGCGTCGGTTCAGTTCGTCGAGGGTCATGCCAGAGGCACCGATTGGCCCGCCTGAACGAAGGCGTGCTCGTACAGAAGCAGACTCAAGAGCCCGGCGCATGCCGCGATCAGCGGGGTTGCCGCCGCAAAGAAGATCCCGAGGACAGCGAGGGGAACCGCCACCCAAAAGAAGTGGGCATACGCGCCTCTCGTCATGGCGTGGGCAGCCAACGTCCCATGTTCGGTCGGATGACCCATCGACGCCTCGCCCAACACGAGAATCAGGTGTGCACTCAGCGAAAGACGGAAGCACGCGGTCACCGTCTCGTCAACGCCGCCGCCCCGCATCAGCAGGATCAGGATCGCGGCACCCGCAACCATGGCCTGAACGAGCAAATGTGTCGGCAACAGC
>JADFLD010000245.1 GCA_022564535.1 Gemmatimonadota bacterium | reverse complement strand
GGGAGGGGGCTCAACCCGAAACCTCAACGCTACCAACGTCTTCGCGCGCCTGGCGATCACGTGACGACGTGTCGAGCGGGCTCAGACCCGACACGCGGCCATGCCTCGCCGCCAGGGGAATCCATCCATCAGCAACGTAGGATGTGCATATCAACCCACTCGATTCCCCGAAGAGCCCTTTTTTACTACACGCACCTGGACCCGAGAGGGGGTCGGTGACCGAACGGGGAAACTCAGGCGTCTGAAGGCTCGTCGTCCAGCTTCGCGCCGCCTTCGCGCAACTCGATGCGTCGAACACGGTCGGCTTCGTCGAGGGCCTCTCTCATCCCCGGGCAGCTTTCCATGACCGAGTCGAGGTCCGCACGAGCAAGCTCGTAGAGGGCGCACGGCGTCACGGCTCGGCAGGTGGCCGTTCGTACTCCTCCATGAAGCAGGGCCATCTCTCCGAAGAAATCCCCGGCAATGAGCGTGGCGATATTCCGCTCCACGTCGTCGTCGCGGCGGATCACTCGGACCACACCGCGTGCGACCAGAAAGAGTGAAGAACCCCGCTCCCCCTGTTTGACGATCGGGTCACCGCCCGGGGCGGTCCTGCGCTTGAGCCTCTGCGCTACACGACCGAACTCCTCGCGTGGGAGGCCTTCGAAGAACGGCACGTTCTTCAGCAACTCCTCCGGATCCACCGCGAGCTTGCCCGTTCGGGTCGTGCTCAAGTCCACCATCCGCTGGCTCAGATCCTCCAAGATCTGGTTCGCGACCCCACGCGGGATCGCCCCGGACCGCGCGCGTTGTTCGAGCGCCTCTTTTTCTGCCTGCAACGCGAGGCGCCCCGCGAGTCGATCCTGGGTTGCGGCGACGAACTCGGGGAAGAGCTCGGCGGTCTGGTCGAGACGCCCGCGCGCGTTCTCTCGCCAGAACTTGTAGTAGGTGAGGACCTCCTCGAGGGACTCCTCGCGATGGGCTCCGGTCTCAGACATCTGCTCGAAGCTTTCGATGACCCGGGCATCGCCGTGGAAGCGGGCCCACGCCACCTCGTAGTCGCGTTCGGCGCGTCCCTCCCGAAGCCGCTCCACGAGGCCTCCGAGACCGGGGCCCTTCTCCATGATGCGAAACAGAGTGGCCCCGATTCGCTCACCCGTTGGTGGGTGGAGCGTAAAGTCCGGAAGTCGCCCATCGTGGCGAACCGCTTCGGACTGCAACTCGATCGAGTGTACGAGATCCCGGTACGCTCCTTCGGTCAGGTGACCCTTGGAGAACATCTCGAAGTACAGCGTCTTCTCTTCTGCGAACGACCGGAGGTACAGGATGCGTTTCTCCTGGTGAACGTCGAGTTCACGCTCGCGCAGGTCGGAGAGCTCGCTGCGTAGCTCTTCGAGAGCTTTGTCGGTATTGGCCTGCACGGTTCCGGCGATCCGATGCGGAAAAAGTCCCCCAGCCTCGAGAAGGGGTAGCTCCTGTAGTGTCCGGAGCTTGCCCGCAATGAGGCCTTCGAGGCGCGCCAGTCGATCGGAAAGCGGCGGGATGTGAAGCCCGTAGTGCTTGACGACCTTCTCGATCGTGAGCCCCTGTACGAGCAGCGTGAACAGGACGGCCCCGATGGCGATCGTGATGAACATCTCCTTGTGCGCCACACTGTCGGGGAGCGCCAGTGCGATCGCGAGCGCGATACCCCCGCGAAGTCCTCCCCAGTACATCACCGCCTGGTAACTCCGACTGACGGGCTCGACGCCTGGGAGGCGTCCGACCATGGGCATCAGTGTGAAGATCACGAGCGCGCGGGAGACGAGCATCGCGAAGATGACCCAGACGAGGATGGGTAGCGCGTCGACGAGCGCGGCCAGGTTCACCGTGAGGCCGACGAGAAGGAAGATCATCGCGTTGGCTACGCCCGCGACGTAGTCCCAGAAGTGCTCGAGATAGTCCGCGACCGACGGGGACACCTTCGTCTTGCCCCAGCCACCGATCAAGACCCCCGCGCCTACGACCGCCATGACGCCGCTCAGGTGAAAAGTGTGCTCCGCGAGGTAGAACGACAGGTACGCGAGAACCGTCGTGACCGTGATCTCGATGAACGCGTCGTTGTGGACCCGACCGATGATGAGTCCGGCGACCAGGGCGAGCACAGTGCCGACGAGCAGTCCGCCGAAAAAGACAGCCCCGAAAGTGAGGGCCCCCGACAGGACCGTGCCGGAGTTGAACGTGCCGACCGCCATGACGCCGAGGATGATGCGGGAAAGCACGATCGCCGTGGCCTCGTTGAATAGGCTCTCGCCCTCCACCAACACCGTGAGGCGCTTCGGCGCCCCCAACTGACTGAACAACGAAACCACTGCCACGGGGTCCGTCGCCGACAGAATCGACCCGAGAAGCAGCGCTTCCGGCCAGGTGAGGTCGAGACCGACGGAGGGTCCGGCGACCCGCATGATCGCGGCGATCATCGCCGTGGACGCGAGCAGACCGGGGACCGCGAGCAAGAGGGTTGGCGCGAGGTTCGCCTTGAGGGCTCTAGCGTCGAGGTGGTACGCGGATTGGAAGATCAACGTGGGGAGGAAGAGGAAGAACACCGCTTCCGGCGTCACCTCCAGCTCACCGATTGGCGCCAGAAGGGTCCAACGATCGGCCAACCAAGCCAGCGTCGCGCCCGCGATGACCAACCCCACAGTAAAGGGCAGCTTGAGGCGCTTGCTGAGGGCCGCGACGGCCGCGGCGATGACCATCAGAACGACGAAGGCCCCCACGAGGGTCACGACCAGGCCTGTGTGCTCCGCAGCAGCTTCTCCGACCTGCGCGGAGCCTTGGATTGCTCCTAGGAAGGCAGTCGTCGTCACAGCGCTACGAGACGGCGGCCGATTCGGACATCAACTCGCCCCCCAACCGCTCGCGCAACACGTTGGAGTCGACCGCCGAACCCAGAAAAATCAGGACTGTTCCAGGCTTCAACTCATGAGAGCGAGAGGGATTGTACTGCCAGCTTCCATCGGCAGCACGGATGGCCATGAGCAAAATTCCGGGCAGACTCTCGAGGCCGAGATCGCGTAGTGGGGCTCCCACCGCTGGAGACCCATCGGGAATCAGAATCTCGTCGATGCGAAGATTCAGGTCTCGGTCCTGCATCATCTTGTCGAGAAACGTCACGACCGTCGGCCGAATCAGCTCGGACGCGAGGCGAAGCCCTCCGATGTGCTGAGGTGACACGACGGCGTCGGCTCCGACCTTGCGGATCTTGCCCTCTTGATCGACATCCTGCAGGCGGGAGACGATCCGAATCCGCGGATTCAACTGTCGGGCGGTAAGCGTGATGACGACGTTCTCGTTGTCCGATTCGCTGCACGCAACGAGGCCTTTGGCACGCTCGATTCCGGCAGCCAGAAGGATGTCATCGTCCGTCGGGTCCCCCAAGACGACGGGAACCTCCGAGAGTTGGCTGCGCGCCTCCTCGGCCCCGCTCGCCGTGTCCGCGACCAGAACTACCGGACGACCGACGGCCGCGAGTTCGGCGGCCGCGTACATGGCGGTCGGACCCGCGCCGCACACGATCATGTGGCCCTCTAGTCCAGCGAGATCCCGTTCCATCTTCCTTCTCCGGAATACATGGCCGAGTTGGCCCTCGAGCAAGAATGCCGTCACGGTCGATACGAAGTACAGCACCGCGCCCATTCCCACCAGAATGAGGATGGCTGTGAAGATCCGAGCGGGGTCGGTATCGATCGCGATTTCCTCACCGTAGCCCACGGTCGTGAGCGTGATCGCAGTCATGAAGAACGCCTGGACCACCCCCGCGCTGGGGTCGATGATGGAAAAGCCCACGGTACCCACGATCGTAACGACGAAGATGATCCCGAGCGCTTTGATCAGGCGCTCTCGCAGGTCGAGCATGTCGCTCTGCCATTGCGTCGCTGTAGGCTCGTAGTAGTCCACGGAGGGTCGAACACCTTCGACAATTACGGAGTGGGAGCGCACCGGCCGCTCGGGTCCCGTCGAATGTGGCTCGGTCGATGGATAGGACGCAAGCGCGCGAACTCTTGCCACACCGCAAGGTCGACGCCCATTATCGGCGACCCTTGAGCCAGGCCGCCCGCCACCGCACCACAGCTATACGGAGCCCCGATGGCGCACATACCCTATGTACAGGACGAGGCTGCCGAAGGCCTGTTGGCCAAACTGTACAGGCGGTACCGGGGAGAGCAGGGGGTTGTGGACAACATTCTCCGCGTCCACTCGCTCAATCCGCGATCCATGCAGGACCACG
>JADFLD010000244.1 GCA_022564535.1 Gemmatimonadota bacterium | reverse complement strand
GCCAACCGCGAAGCAAGCGATAATCCACTCGCTACAACCCTTTGCCGGGGTGGCGGAACGGTAGACGCGGCGGCCTCAAAAGCCGCTGTCCTTACGGGCATGCGGGTTCGACTCCCGCCCCCGGCACTGAAGTATGGGCGACGTCGCGCACGGACGTCCCTTCCCGTGGATTCTATGTCCCCACGTCTTGGGGGGTGCCGGCGGTACGGATATACTTAAAGGCTGTGTCGGGACGCACGCCGGGAGCCGCGAGCGCGGGGGTCGGCAACCACGGAGAGACCATGGGAGAAACCGGAAACGAGGGGAAAAACACACTCTCCATCCGCGATAATCGTACGGGACGGGACTACGAGATCGACATTCTCGAGGGGAACGTGATCCGGGCGATGGACCTTCGTCAGATCAAGGTCCAAGACGACGACTTCGGCATGATGGCCTACGACCCGGCCTTCACCAACACAGCGTCGACGCGCAGCACCATCACATACATCGACGGCGCCAAGGGCATCCTGCGTTACCGCGGGTACCCGATCGACCAGCTCGCGGAGCGCAGCACGCACCTGGAGGTCTCCTATCTCCTCCTCAAGGGTGAACTGCCCACGCAGTCGCAGTTGGACGACTTCGTGCAGGAGGTGACGTTCCACACGTACGTGCACGAGAACATCACGGGGCTGTTCGGGGCCTTCCGGCACGACGCCCACGCCATGGGCATGGTCATCAGCGGTGTCTCGGCTCTTTCGACGTTCTACCCCGGGGCGAAGAACATCGAAGATCCCGACGTGCGTTGGCAGCAGATCATTCGCTTGATCGCCAAGATGCCGACGCTGGCGGCCTTCGCCTACCGTCACCACCGTGGCCTCCCGGACGTGTATCCGGAGAACGAGCTCTCGTACACGGCCAACTTCCTCAACATGCTCTTCCGGATCGGCACCAGGGAATATCAGCCCAGTCCGGTCCTCGAGCGGGCGCTGGACATTCTGTTCATCCTGCACGCCGATCACGAGCAGAACTGCTCGGCGACGGCGATGCGGGTCATCGGGTCGTCCAACGCCGACCCGTATTCTGCGCTGTCGGGTGCTATGAGCGCGCTGTACGGCCCGCTCCATGGGGGGGCCAACGAGGCGGTGCTCCGGATGCTGGAGCGCATCGGCAGTGTGGACAACATTCCGGCGTTCATGGAGGGTGTGAAGCGTCGGGAGGAGCGGCTCATGGGCTTCGGCCACCGCGTCTACAAGGCGTACGACCCACGCGCGAGCATCATCAAGCGGACGGCAGACGAGGTCTTCGAGGTCACGGGCCGCAACCCGCTCCTCGATATCGCGCTCGAGCTCGAAAAGATCGCGCTCAACGAGGACTTCTTCATTGAGCGGGACCTCTACCCCAACGTCGATTTCTACTCGGGCCTGATCTACCAGGCCATGGGCTTCCCGGTCGAGATGTTCCCGGTGCTCTTCGCCATTCCGCGCACCGTCGGGTGGCTCGCCCAGTGGCAGGAGATGCTCGACGATCCGGAGCAGAAAATCGCCCGCCCGCGCCAGATCTTCGTTGGAGCCGAGCCGCGCGACTTCGTCCAGATCGGCGATCGTGGGTGAGGGTCGCTGACGTTCGGGTAATCGGGGGCGTCCGCTCGCGGACGCCCTTTCTCGTCTGTGGAGACCCATGAACGCCCACGCCTGTATCGATCTCGAGCACCTCGAGCTCGAGGGAGCCATCTGCTGCTATCTGGTCGATAGCAACGAGCCGACGATCGTCGATCCGGGGCCGACGACCACGTTGGAGCGTCTGATCTCGGAACTGGAGGTCCGTGGAGTCGGTCGGGCCGATCTGCGCAACGTATTGCTCACGCACGTTCACCTCGACCACGCCGGGGCGACGGGGCTTCTGCTGGATCACTTCCCCAATGCGATGGTGCATGTTCACGAGGATGGCGCGTCACACATGGTGGACCCGGAGCGTCTGGTCGCGAGCACGCGACGGACGTTCGGGGAGTCGCACGATCGACTGTGGGGTGACGTGAAACCGGTATCCAAAGACCGCCTGCGCGTGTGGAGGGAGGGCGAGTCGGGCCCCGTGGGCGGGCTGCGACCCGTGCACACGCCCGGGCATATCTCCCATCATCTGGCGTATCTGGATGAGCGAGACGGGACGTTGTTTTCAGGCGACTCCATGGGCATCGTACTGTCCGGTGGGCCACAGACCCCGCCCACGCCGGCGCCGGGCGTAAACCTTTCGGACTGGGCTCGTACTCTGGAGCAGATCGGGCAGATCGGTCCGGAGCGTTTCGGGGCGACGCATTTCGGCTTCCACGAGGAGGTCGAGGCACGCCGCATGCAACTGCAGGAGCGGCTCGACGCCCTGGAGGCTCGGGTGCGCGCCGCGCTCAAGTCCGGCGACGAATCGGACGCCGATCGTTACGACGAGGAAGTACGAGGGGAGTTGGCCCGCTTCATGGGTGAGGATGAAGCCAACCGCTATTTCGACATGTTTTCGGCCGCTACGGATTGGGCCGGAGTCGCATTCTACGTACAACGGAATCCTTAAGAGGGATCGAGGTGAGGGTTATGGGCTTCAGTCGACGGATCGGGACGGTCGTCCCGAGGACCACGATGGCGTTCGGAGTGACCGTCATCGTGGCCGGTGTCCTCGGAATTGCGCATGGAATCACCGCTCAGGAGGTGAGTACGCACCGCGCGATTCCCGCGGCCGTCGACCCACCACCCGGCTTCGAGCGGGCGGTGAACCGGGGGTGGCGGAGCGAGGACGGGAGTCCGGGCCACGCCTATTGGCAGCAATGGGTCGGATACGATCTGACCGCCAAGCTGGATCCCGAGACCGCCAAGCTCGAGGGCACGGTTCGCATTCTCTATGCGCATGACGCTCCGAGGAACTTCACGACGGTCTGGCTGCATCTTCACCAAAACCTCCACAAGGAAGGCTCTCCGCGCTACGAAGCCCAGGAGATCACGGGAGGGGTGACCATCACGAGCCTCGCGGCCGATGGCGAAGAGCTGGAGGAACGGCCGCTCTCCGAGGGGCCCGGATATCAAATCGACGGGACGCTCATGGAGGTTCGGCCCTCGATCCGCGTCGAGCCGGGCGACACGCTTCAGCTCGACATCAGTTGGGAGGTGACCCTTCCCCAGAACGGTGCGGGGCGCATGGGGCACTCGGACAACGAGGTGTACTTCGTCGCCTACTGGTCCCCGAAGATGGCGCTCTTCGACAACCTGACGGGTTGGAACAACCAGCCGTACCTGGGAAACGCCGAGTTCTACGATGAGTTCGGCGACTACAACGCCGAGATCACGGTGCCGGAAGGGTGGACCGTAATGGCCACCGGTGCGCTGGAGAACGCATCGGAGGTCTATTCGCCGATCACGCTGGAGCGGCTGGCCGAGGCCAGTGTTTCGGACGAGAGAGTCACGATCGCCGACCGGGCCTCGAGAGACGCGGGCACGGTGACCCGGGAGGGGACCGATGGTTGGCTGACCTACCGCTTCTCCGCCGAGAACGTACGGGACTTTGCCTGGACGACGTCCAACGTGCAGCGCTGGGACGCCACGTCGGCGTTGGTCGCCGATCGGGACGACGACGGCGAAGAGGATCGCATCGACATTCACTCGTTCTGGCGCGAGGAGCGGGCGCCGCTTTGGTCGCAACAGTGGCTGTACGCCAAGCAGTCCATAGAGCACCACTCGGAGTTCACCGGCTTCGCGTATCCGTGGCCACACATGACGTCGGTCGAAGGCGCCGACATCATCGACGGGGGAATGGAATTCCCCATGATGACGCTCATCGGTCCGTACGACGATGACCAGGAGACCACGGACCTCTTCAACGTCACGTCCCACGAGCTGGGACACATGTGGATCCCGATGATCGTCGGGACCGACGAGAAACGGCACGCGTGGATGGACGAGGGCTCCACGACATTCCTCGAGGACGAAAGCCGCATGGCTTTGTGGCCGGGCGTCGATCACCACCGGGTGGAGGCCCGCAGCTACCTGCAGCTCGCAGCGGCCCGGCTCGAGGAGAGCATGATGCGCCAGGGCGACTACTACCCGCCAGGCCCCTCGTACGGGATCGCATCGTACTCCAAACCCGCCACCCTCATGGTCGCGCTCCGATCGGTCATGGGTACCGAGAAGTGGGAGGAGGCGTACCGGGCCTTCATCTCAGAGTGGGCCTTCAAGCATCCCTCGCCCTGGGATTTCTTCAACACGTTCGAGCGGTTCGCGGAGGAGGACCTCGACTGGTTCTGGACCTCG